>NZ_JBWKZJ010000022.1:0-46899 GCF_059424365.1 Brevundimonas sp. GW456-12-10-14-LB3 | reverse complement strand
CGCCCCGGCGGCCCGCGCACCGGCCCCGGCGGCCGAGCGGCTCCGAACGCCCCGCCCGCCACCCCTGAAGTGGCCCGTCCCAGCCGCGCGCCCGGCGCCGGCTTCGGCCGCCCCGTCGCGCGCGACGACGACCGCGACAAGCGTTTCTCCGACGCCGGCAAGGCGGTCAGCCGCACCCGCGGCGAGCCCAAGCGCCGCGAAGGCCGGATGACCATCCAGTCCGTGGTCGGCGACGGCGACGCCGCCGAGCGGATGCGCTCCCTGGCCTCGGTCCGCCGCGCCCGCGAACGCGAGAAGGAAAAGCGCAAGGGCGGCTCGACCGATACGCCGAACCGTCCGCGCGAAGTGGTCATTCCCGACGTCATCACCGTGCAGGAGCTGTCCAACCGGATGGCCGTGCGGGGCGTCGACATCATCAAGTTCCTGATGAAGCAGGGCATGATGATGAAGATCAACGACGTGATCGATTCCGACACCGCCGAACTGGTGGCCGAGGAATTCGGCATGGCCGTCAAGCGTGTGTCCGAATCCGACGTGGAAACCGGCTTCCTGGGCGAGGCGGACGACGCCGATGCCTCCGAAGTCCGCGCCCCGGTCGTGGCCATCATGGGCCACGTCGACCACGGCAAGACCTCGCTGCTGGACGCGCTGCGCACCACCGATGTGGCGGGCGGCGAAGCCGGCGGCATCACTCAGCATATCGGCGCCTATCAGGTGCGTCTGGAAGACGGCCAGAAGGTCACCTTCCTGGACACGCCCGGCCACGCCGCCTTTTCGGCCATGCGGGCGCGCGGCGCCAATGTGACCGATATCGTGGTTCTGGTCGTGGCCGCCGACGACGGCGTCATGCCCCAGACGATCGAGGCGATCCAGCACGCTAAGGCGGCCGAGGCGCCGCTGATCGTCGCCGTCAACAAGATGGACAAGCCCGGCGCCACCTCGCAGAAGGTCGTCAACGAACTGCTGCAGTACGAAGTGATCGCCGAGAGCCTGGGCGGCGACACCCAGATCATCGAGGTCTCCGCCAAGGAGCGGATGAACCTGGACGGCCTCTTGGAAGCCATCCTGGTCCAGGCCGAGGTCATGGACCTGCGCGCCAACCCCGACCGATCGGCCGAGGGCGTGGTCATCGAGGCCAAGCTGGACAAGGGCCGCGGCCCCGTCGGCACCGTCCTGGTCAAGCGCGGCACGCTGAAGCGCGGCGACATCGTCGTGGCCGGCGGCGCCTGGGGCAAGGTTCGCGCCCTGCTGAACGAGCGCAACGAACAGCTGACCGACGCCGGCCCCTCCGTCCCGGTCGAGATCCTGGGTCTGGACGAGGCGCCGTCGCCGGGCGACGTCTTCGCCGTGGTGGATTCCGAAGCCCGCGCCCGCGAGCTGACCGAATATCGCCAGCGGGTGAAGCGCGAAAAGGCCCAGGTTTCGGGCGGCTCGGTCTCGCTGGTCGACATGATGGCCAAGCTCGGCTCCAAGAAGATCAACGAGCTGCCGGTGGTCATCAAGGCCGACGTCCAGGGTTCGGGCGAAGCCATCGCCGCCTCGCTGGAGAAGATGGGCAACGACGAGGTCCGCGCCCGCATCGTCTATTCCGGCGCAGGCGGCATCACCGAGAGCGACGTCAACCTGGCCAAGTCGGCCGGCGCGCCGATCCTCGGCTTCAACGTCCGGGCCTCGAAACAGGCGCGCGATCTGGCCGAGCGCGAAGGGGTCGAGATCCGCTACTATTCGATCATCTACGACCTCTTGGACGACATGAAGGGCGTGCTCTCGGGCATGCTGGCGCCGCTGCAACGCGAAACCTTCCTGGGCAACGCCCAGGTGCTTCAGGTCTTCGACATCTCCAAGGTCGGCAAGATCGCCGGCTGCCGCGTCACCGAAGGCGTCGTGCGCAAGGGCGCCCGCGTCCGCATCATCCGCGAAGACGTGGTGGTGCTGGAGCTGGGCGTGCTCAACACGCTCAAACGCTTCAAGGACGAGGTCAACGAGGTGCCCTCGGGCCAGGAGTGCGGCATGCAGTTCCAGGGCTTCCAGGACATCAAGGAAGGCGACTACATCGAGTGCTTCACGGTCGAAGAGATCAAGCGCACCCTGGACTAGGTCCGGCGTTCGAAAGCACCCAGAGAGACAGGCCCGGAACCCAGGTTCCGGGCCTTTTCTTTGTGCGGCGGATCCGACATGGGCGTTCACGCTTCGCCGGCGGCGGCGCACGGTCACTGGCGAAAACGGACTGTCCAGCGCCGCAAGTCCGCTGGCGGCGGCTGCGGACGGGCGGCACGGTCCGGTCATCGAGAGCCGGCCGTCGGTTCTCACCCAACAGGATCGCCGCCGTGAAGTTCTCCGCCCTCATCCTTTCCGCCGCCGTCGCCGCTCTCGCCGCCGCGCCCGCCTTCGCCGCCGACCTGACCGTCGTCTTTCCGGACGCGGCCGCAGAAGGCCGGATCATGGTCGCCGTCTTCGACAGCGCCGAGGCCTATCAGGCGGGCCGACCGGCCAAGGCGGCCCAGCTGGACGCCGCAGCAGGCGAGACCCGCATCACCTTCGACGACCTGCCCGACGGCGACTATGCGGTGCGCGCCTTCCACGATCTGAACGCCGACGGGCGGATGAACACCAATCCCTTCGGCATGCCGACCGAGCCCTTCGCCTTCTCCAACAATGCGGTCGGCAATATGGGCCCGGCCTCCTGGGACCGCGCCCGCTTCCCGGCGGCCGGGTCGGTCGAACAGACGATCACCCTGAAGTAGATCCCGCCGCCGCCCTCCGTCTCAAATTCAGGAGCCTGATCATGATCCACTCCCGCCGCGCCTTTCTGATGGGCGCCGCCGTCCTGTCCGCCGCCGTGGCCACGCCCGAAATGACGCGCGCGGCCGCCGCCTTGAACGCCGTCGCCGAACTGAAGGCCGACTGGGCCCTGGCGACGCGCGATGTCGAGGCCGACGCGCCCCGTCACGCCCTGCGCCTGATTCATGGCCGGGCGCCGGCGGGTCTGGAGGGCGTGCTTTATCGCAATGGGCCGGGGCGCTTCCGCCGCCCGGGCGGATCGGCGACCCACTGGTTCGACGGGGACGGACTGATGCGGGCCTTCCGGATTCAGGACGGTCAGGCCACGCTGGAGGCCCGTTTCGCCGATACGCCCAAACGTCGCACCGAGACGGAGCTGGACGCCGTGGTCACTCCCGGCTTCGGCACGCGCGGCGACGCCCGCGCGCGCGTCGGCTCCAATGACGACGCCAACGCCGCCAATACGGGGGTCATGCCGGCGGGCGATCGGATCTGGGCCCTGTGGGAGGGCGGGTCGCCCCTGGCCATGGACGCCGCCGACCTGTCCACCCAGGCGTTCGTCACCCTGCGGAGCGATCTGAAGGGCATGCCCTTCCAGGCCCACCCGCGTCGGGGACCGGACGGCTCGATCTGGAACGTCGGCGCGGCAGGCGATCGGGCGGTGATCTGGCGGCTAAATCCCGACGGGGGACTGAATCAGGCGGAGGTCCTGCGTCTGCCGCGCGCCAGCTATATGCACGATTTCACGGCGACGGACCGGCATCTGATCCTGGTGATGCAGCCCTGGCTGTTCGAGACCCAGGCGACGCCGATCATCAACGGCCTGGTCTGGCGGCCTGAGGCGGGAACCCAGGTCATGGTGCTGGACAAGGACGATCTGAGCCGGCGGAGGATCTATGAACTGCCCGGCTTCTTCCACTTCCACCTGGGCGACGCCTGGGCGGAGGCGGACGGGACCATTCGCTTCGACGTCGCCGCCGGCGAGGATCCGCGCTTCGCCGTCGATGGGGCGAGGGTGCTGGTGGAGGGGCAGGGCACAGTTCCAGGGGATCCGGCGACCCTGGCCTTGATCACCCTTCGACCTGACGGGCGGGCCGAAATGACGCGCTCCAACGCCGTCGGGGAGTTTCCGCAGAGCGATCCGCGTCGTCGGGGGCTTAAGCGACGCCTGACCGTCCATACGGGCGGAGAAACGCGCGGCCGGCCTCTGCCCACCGGCCTGGCCTTGCAGGACTGGGAGACGGGTCGATCCGAGGGCTTCACCTTCGGCCGCCATCAGGTCGTCGAAGAGGTGCTGTTCGCGCCCAAGCCCGGCGCGACGGCCGAGCGGGACGCCTGGCTGATCGGCCCCTCCATCAATCTGGACGCCGGTCGCACCGAACTGCATGTGTTCGACGCCGCCCGGATCGAGGACGGGCCGGTCGTCAGCTGGGCTGCGGACTTCGCTCTGCCCGCCGGCTTCCACGGGGCCTGGGTCGGTTAGTGCCCCGGCCGGGCCAAAAGGCGGCAGGCGCCGTTCTTGCGGCCTTCATGGTTCGCAAAGCCTGACGTGCCAAGGTGAGACCATGACCCCCGTTCAAACGCCGGCCGATCTTCGCCCCTTGACCGCCCTGCGGTTCGCCGCGGCCCTGTGGGTCGCCGTCTACACCTTCTGGCCCAATCTGGCCGGGGCGCCGCAGACGACCGTGGTCGCCAAAGGCTATCTGGGCGTCGAACTGTTCTTCGTCCTGTCCGGCTTCATTCTGAGCCACGTCTATCTTCAGGCGGCGGGCGAGAAGCGGTTTTCCTATCGCGGCTTCCTGTGGGCGCGGATCGCCAGGGTCTATCCGCTGCATCTCGCCACCCTGATCGGGGTCGGAGGGCTGGCGGCGGCGGCTCTGATCGCGGGAATGAGCGTGGACGCCAACGTCCTGTCCTGGTCGTCGCTTCCCGCCAATCTGCTGATGCTCCACGCCTGGGGCTTGGCGCCGGTGGCCGGTTGGAACCATCCGTCCTGGTCGATCTCGGCGGAATGGTTCGCCTATCTGTGCTTTCCCCTGTTCGCCTTCGTCTTCTGGCGTCTGCGCGACAAGCCGGTCGCGGCCGTGGTTGGGGCGGCGGCCTTTCTGACGGTGCTGTATTTCGTCTTCGAGCAGGCGGCGGGTTTTCCTCTGACGGAGGCCACCATCCGCTGGGGGGCGCTTCGGATCGTGCCCTGTTTCGCCCTCGGGTGCGCCCTCTACCTGGTCTATCGCAAGGTGGGGCAGCGGCTGTCCGCTCTCCTGGCGGGCGGGGCGGCGGCGATCGCCTTCGTCTTGATGATGGTCAGCGCGGCCCTGGGGCTGTGGGATGGGATCACCGTCCTGTGCGCCGGCGCTCTGATCCTCGCCCTGGCTGTCCTTCCCAATGCAAGCGCCGGCTGGCTGGCCTCGCGCCCGGCCGTCTATCTGGGTGAGATCAGCTATTCGGTCTATATGGTCTGCGTGCCGTGGAATCTGCTGGCCGTCGGCCTGGCGGCGAAGCTGACGGGCGCCGCTGACAAGCAACTTCAAATTTTCGTGTGGCTGGCGATTCTGGCCCTTTTGCCCGTCGTGGCGGCGGTCTCCTATCACCTGGTCGAACGCCCGGCGCGACAGGCTTTGAGGGGGTTGGCCGAGCGGCCGAAATCCGTGTCAAGCGCTACAGAAGACCGTCCGTCGCCTGACGGCGGTATGTCGAAAACGGTTGTCGAATCCTGAGAGCCTGTGTTCTAAAAACACCATCGGCAGTCGGGATACGGCCTCAGCATGACAAAACGGCTCAAAGCCGCCGCGGTTGCGGCGACCCTCGGTTTTTTTGCACTGGGCGCAGTTCCCTCCAATGCAAAGGCTGACGAGCCGTACTGGCAGTGCGTGACCTTCGCCCGCATGTTCTCGGGCATCAACATCTTCGGCGACGCCTGGACCTGGTGGCGTCAGGCCGCCGAGAAGTTCCGCACGGGCAAGGCGCCCGAGACCGGTTCGGTCCTGGTCTTCCGCCCGGAAGGCCGGATGAGCCGCGGCCATGTCGCCGTCGTTTCCGACATTCTGACCGACCGGGTGGTGCGCGTGACCCACGCCAACTGGGGCGGCAGCCGCGGCAAGGTCGAGGAAAACGTCACCGTCGTGGACGTCTCGCCCGCCAACGACTGGTCCCAGGTCAAGGTCTGGTACAATCCGATCAACGGCCTGGGCACGACCGTCTATCCGACCTACGGCTTCATCTATAAGGGCGCGCGCGACGCCTTCGACGCCGGCCGCCAGATGGCCGCCAATGTGTCGGGCCAGGGTCAGCAATAGGCGGACTTGCGCCTTTCCCGGCCGCGGGCGATAGCGGCGCATGACCCAATCCCGCGACATGACCTACGCCGGCTATCTGGCGTTGGACGATCTGCTTTCGACCCAGCATCCGCTGTCGGATCAGCACGACGAAATGCTCTTCGTCGTCATCCACCAGACCAAGGAGTTGTGGCTGAAGCAGATGCTGCACGAAGTGGCCCTGGCCCAGACCCTGGTGCGGGCCGGCGACCTGGTCCCCGCCTATAAGAGCCTGGCGCGGGTCAGCCGCATCCAGGCGGTGATGACCCAGAGCTGGGACATTCTGGCGACCATGACCCCGGCCGACTATCTGCGGTTCCGGGGCGTGCTGGGCGCGTCCTCCGGTTTCCAGAGCGACCAGTTCCGTCGCTTCGAGGCCATGCTGGGGCTGAAGGACCCCGCCTTCCTGAAGTTCCATGTGGACCGACCCCAGGCCCATGCGGCGCTGGAGGCGGCGATCGCGTCGCCCAGTCTGTATGACGACGCCCTGGCCCAGTTGGCCAAGGCCGGCCTGCCGGTGCCGCAGGCCGTGCTGAACCGCGACGTGACCCAGCCCTATGAACCGTCCGAGGCGGTAGAGGCGGCTTGGCTCGAGGTCTATCGGGACACGGAGCGCTGGTGGGCCCTGTATCAGCTGGCCGAGAAGCTGGTCGACCTGGACGACGCCCTGCTGACCTGGCGACATAAGCACGTCGTCACGGTCGAGCGCATCATCGGCCGGCGCCGTGGGACGGGCGGAACGGAAGGGGCGGCCTATCTGGCCACGACCCTGACCAAGCGGTGCTTTCCTGAGCTGTGGTCGCTGCGGACCGCCCTCTGACGGCCTGTTGATCGGGCGCGGCGCCGCATCCGGCAACCTTCGCCGCGTCCGGCCATTGTCCGCTTGACCGCCTAAGCGGAGGAGCCGACGCAATGAGCAATCCCAACGCCCATGACATCAAGGTCTTGAACGGCCTGATCGAGACCACCCTGGACAGCGCCGACGGCTACGCCCAGGCGGCCGAAGAGACGACCGATCCCCATTTCCGCAGCCTGTTCGAACGCCGCAGCGAGGAGCGCCGCCAGGTGGTCGAGGATCTGTCGGCCGCCGTGTCCGGACTGGGCGGCGACCCCGAGGCTCACGGCTCCATCCTGGCCAAGGCCCACCGCGCCTTTCTGGACGTCAAACACGCCCTGTTGAGGAATGACGACAGCGTGGTGGGGTCGATCAACAGCGGCGAGGGGTTCATCGCCGCAAAGTTCGACAAGGCTCTGGATGACACGGCCATCTCGGCCACCACCCGTGAAACCATTCGTCGCGCCTACGCCTCCATCAAGACGGGCCATGATCAGATGGAGGGGCTGAAACACAGTCTGGAAGGCCAAAGGGATGCGTCCAACCCGCTGTTTCCGCAGTAGGAGGCGCGCCGGACGAACAAAAAAGGCCCCGGCGTCGCCGCCGGGGCCCTTATCGTTTTGCGAACGCGCCTGGGATCAGGCTTCGTCGCCCTTGTCGGCGGCGCCGGTCTCCGGGACCACCACGCCCTTGGCGGGACGAACCGTCTGACGCTCGGCGATCCGGGCCGACTTGCCGCGACGGTCACGCAGATAATAGAGCTTGGCGCGACGCACGACGCCGCGGCGCTTCACCTCGATCGACTCGACGTTCGGCGACAGAATGGGGAATTTACGTTCGACGCCTTCGCCGAACGAGATCTTGCGGACGGTGAAGGTCTCGTTCACGCCGCCGCCGTCGCGGGCGATGCAGACGCCTTCGAAGGCCTGGACGCGCTCGCGCTCGCCTTCCTTGATCTTCACATTGACGCGCAGGGTGTCGCCCGGCTGGAAGTCCGGGATCTTGCGGTCGCCCAGGACGCGGGCTTTTTCTTCAGCTTCCAGCTGTTGAACGATGTTCATGTCATTTCTCCTCGAGCTTGGCGCTCTTTACCTGTCATTTGGCGGGCGGGGCCCGCTGGTCCGCAAGGTCAAGCCTTGCGGGGGTGAGCGAGATGCGCCTGCCAGAGGTCCGGCCGTCGCTCCCGCGTGGTCTGCTCCCGCTGCGCCTGACGCCATTCGGCGACCTTCTTATGGTCGCCCGACAGCAGCACCTCGGGAATCTCAAGCCCCTCGAACGTCCGCGGTCGCGTGTACTGCGGATGCTCCAGAAGCCCGTCCTCGAAACTTTCGGACGACAGGCTGTCGCCTGAACCGAGCACTCCGGGGATCAGTCTTACGCACGCCTCGATCACGACCATGGCCGCCGCCTCGCCGCCGGCGAGGACCGCGTCTCCGACCGAGACCTCCTCGAACCCCCGGGCGTCCAGCACCCGTTGATCCACCCCCTCGAAACGGCCGCACAGCACGACGATCCCGTCCGCTGTCGCCCATTCCTTGACGCGCGCCTGGGTCAGGGGCCGACCCCGGGCGCTCATGTACAAAAGCGGCCGTTTTGGCCCCGGCAGGCTATCGACCGCCCTGGCCACCACGTCCGCCTTAAGCACGGCTCCCGGGCCGCCGCCCGCAGGGGTGTCGTCCAGGAAGCCGCGCGTATCTGTGGAAAAGGCGCGGATGTCAACCGTATCCAGGCTCCACAGCCCCTTCTCTCGCCAGGCCGTGCCGATCAGCGACACCCCGAGCGGGCCCGGAAAGGCTTCGGGGAACATGGTCAGGACGGTGGCCAGAAAAGGGGGGGCGGTGAAGGACATGGCGGCCCTTTAGCCCCGAACGACGGCGAAAATCCATTGTTTGCGACAGGGATGCGCAACCAAGGCCAAGCTTGGGCGTTCGTGCGGAGCTTGACCATAAACGAGGTTCGCCATGCGCAAGATCATCACCCTGTCGCTCGTCGCCGCCGCCCTGGCCGTCTCGGCCTGCAACACTATCGCGGGCGTCGGCCGCGACGTCTCAGCCGCCGGATCGGCCGTCAGCTCGGGCGCGGAACGGGCGAAACACTGATCGGATGATCCGCAAGGCCCGTCCGTACCGGCGGGCCTTCGCATTTCAGGACGGCTGGCCCTCGGTCGCCGCCACGGCGGGATCCAGGTCTTCGGCCGTCTGACGGGCCTGAAGCGCGGTCTGTTTTCCGGCCACGACGAAGGCCAGGACGATGCCGAACAGGCCGATGACGAAGGAATAGAGGAAGAAGGCCACATAGCCGGCGCCCAGGGCCGCAGGCGTCACGCCGCTGGCCGCCGCGCCGGTGGTCAACACGCCCTCCTGTAGATTGGCGAACAGGCCGCGCAGGCCCGCGAAGGGGCCGTTCCCTTCCGCCGCCCGGGCCGAGGCCTCCACGATCCGGCCCGATTGCGAGGCGATCAGCTTGCCCGGCAGGGCGTACAGCGAGGTGAAGAGGGCGTATTGGGTGGCCGTAAAGCCGATCGAGGTCAGGCTGGACATATAGGCGATCAGGGCCGTCCCCGCGTAGCCGCCAGAGACGTTGTCGACGCCGATGGCCACCGTCAGGGCCGACAGACTGTGCCCCTGGGTCGCCAGCCAGGCGAAGACCAGGTTGGAGACCGGGCTCATGAAGGCGCCGATGACCATGGTGCGGATCAGGCCCAGCCTCGCCACCGACCAGCCGCCGATGAAGACGCCGAGCGTCGTCATGACCACGCCGAACACCTTGCGCACCTCGGCCAGCTCGGTCTTGGTGAAGCCCAGGTCGATATAGAAGGGCGGCATGATGTTCAGCACGAAGTCGGCCAGGCGATAGACGCAGATCAGGGCCAGGATCAGGGTCGCGACGCCGGCGAACCGCTTGTAGAAGTCGGCCACCGGCTGGCCGAAGGATCCGGCCAGATAGGCGCCGGGGCGGGTCTTCAGTCCCGGCAGAGGCCAGCAGGCCAGAACCATGACGCCCAGGCCCAGGAAGACCGAGACGAACTGCAGATAGACGCCTTCGGGCTTGGCCGACAACGCCGCCTTCACCGCAGCCTGGCCCTCCGCCCCCAGGCCGAAGAGACCGAACAGGGCGTTCAGCGGCGCGGACTGGCCTGTCAGGCCCGAGCCGAGGAACATGGCGGCGACGCCGATGATCGCCAGACGGGCGACCCACTCCAGCACCTCCAGCCTAGGCCGCGACGGCACGTCGCCGACGGGGATGGGGCGGATCGAATGGGCCTTTTCGCGGGGCGCGAACAGGACGCCGGCGATGCCGAGACCCATCAGGGCGGCCATGACGGCGTAGGACAGGTTCCAGTTGTAGAGATCGGCCAGGACCAGGGGCACGGCGCCCGCGACGATCATGGCGACGCGGTATCCCATCTGGTAGGCGGCGGCCATGGCGCCGTGGCGGCTGTCGTCGGCCGCCTCGATCCGCCAGGCGTCGATGACGATGTCCTGGGTGGCGCCGAAGAATCCGACCAGGGCGGCGAAACCGGCGACGGCGATCAGGGCGTCGGCCGGGTTCAGCGTGGAGATCGACCACAGGCCGAAGACGATCACGCCCTGGGTGACCAGCATCCAGGCGCGACGGTGACCCAGGAGGGGCGTCAGAAAAGGGACGGCGGTCCGGTCGATCAGGGGCGCCCAGACGAACTTCAGCGAATAGGACAGGGTCGCCAGGGCGAAGAAGCCGATCACCTCCAGCGTCAGGCCGCTTTCCCGCAGCCAGGCTGTCAGGGTGTCGAAGATCAGCAGATTGGGCAGACCGGCCGAAAAACCCAGAAGCAGCATGATGAAGACGCGCCGCTCGCCATAGACGGCCAGGCCGCCGAAACGGCTTGCGGGTTTGGCGGGTGTGGTCTGGTCGGTCATGCACGGCTCCGGCGGCGGCCGGAGACGGACGCCGTTAACTCAGCCGACCTTGGCGCGGATGTCGCGCTTCGTCCAGCGGGCCAGGGCGGCGCGCAGCCCCTCGGCGTCCAGCGGCTTGACCAGATGGTCGTCCATCCCGGCCTCCAGGCACAGGCGGCGGTCCTCGGCGAAGGCGTTGGCGGTCAGGGCCAGTATGGGGGTGGCGTCGCCTGTGGCGCGGATGGCGCGGGCGGCGGCGGGGCCGTCCATGCCCGGCATCCGCATGTCCATCAAGACCAGATCATAGCGGGCGCGTGCCAGGGCGGCGACGGCCTCCTGACCGCGGGCGGCGGTTTCGACGATGCAGCCCTCGCGCTGCAACAGGGTGCGGGCCAGCAGGGCGCCGACCGGATTGTCCTCGGCCAGCAGGACCCGCGTCCCGGCGAAGCGGGCAGGGACGACCCGGTCGTCCTCAGCCGCCGGAGAGGCGGCGCCGGCCTCGCGCATGGGATCGTCCTGGGCCGCGACGGCCAGCACCCGTTCGGCGAGGGAGGCGCGGCGCAGAGGCTTGATCAGATAGCCGTGGAAGCCCTGGGCGCGGTAGCGCGCGATCAGATCGCGCTCGGACGGTTTCAGCAGGATCACGCCCCGGCCGTCCGATGGCGGAAGCGCCAAGTCGCCGGACAAGGCGCCGACGTGATCGACCAGAACGACCGGCGCCGATGCGGCGAACCGCCCACCGGACGCCTCGATCTGGGCGACGGCGGCGGCCTGGACGAAGGGGTTGGGCGAGCGGACGGCGACGGTCAGGCCCGCCAGAGGCTGGTCTCGCGTGCCGGGAACGACATCGAAGGCGGCCTCGAAACAGAAGCGGGCGCCGCCGCCCGGGCGGTCTGCGACCTGGACAGACCCGCCCATGGCCCGCGCCAGTTTTCGGACGACGGCAAGCCCCAGGCCCGCCCCGTCGTGTCGCACGGCGTCGGAAACGTCGGCGTGGCCGAACTCTTCGAAGATGCGCGTGCGGGCTTCGTGCGGCACGCCGGGGCCCGTGTCATCGACGATGAAGGCCAGGTGCGCCGCCCCGCCGGCGCCGTTTCGCCGTTCGACCGCGATGTAGACGCCGCCGGTCTCGGTGAACTTGACCGCATTGCCGGCCAGGTTGAACAGAACCTGCTTCAGCCGGCCCTCGTCGGCCCTGATGTCGGGGACGTCGGCGCCGACGGACCAGACGATCTCCAGCCCCTTGTCATGGGCGCGCGGACTCAGCAGTTCGGCGACGCTGCGGACCAGGGGCTCCACATCGACCGGCGCCAGGTCGAACTCCAGCGCCCCGGCCTCAAGCCGCGCATAGTCCAGAAGGTCGTTGACCAGTCCCAAAAGATGTTCGGCCGACTGGCGGGCGTTCTCGGCATAGGCGCGCTGGGCGCCGTCCAACCGGGTCCGCTGCAACAGATGGATCATGCCCAGCACCCCGTTCAGGGGGGTGCGCATCTCGTGACTCATCAGGCGCAGGAACTGCTGGGCCGGATCGGCCGTCGCCGCCGAGCCTTCGGTCCGTTTCGTCGCCGCCCGCCGCGCCATGGTCTGTTCCGTCTCCGCGAGGGACGACCTCTAAGCCGAACGGAGTTAAGGACGCTTCAAGAGGCCCTGGATCAATCATGGATGAAGGCCGCCCGACCGGCGGCCTCGGCCAGGCTGGAGCGGGCGGCGACGCGGCGGTCGAAATCGGCCTCGGCGCCGACCGTGTTGCGGCGATAGATCAGGGCCTCGGCGATATGGCGTCGCAAGACCCCGTCGCAGCCGTCCAGGTCGGCGATGGTGCGGGCCAGCCTCAGGGTGCGGGTCCAGCCCCGCGCCGTCAGACCCCCGGCCTCGCCCGCCCGCATCAGCAGCATCCGCCCCGCCTCGTCCGGCGTGGCGAACCGGTCCAGCGCCTCGCCGGAGGCCCGGGCGTTCAGCCCCTGGGCGGGATCCAGGCCTGCGGCCCGCACCCGGTCTTCCTGCAGGGCGCGGGCAGCGGCGACGCGCGCCCTGGCCTCGGCCGTGCCTTCTGAAGGGGGCGGCAGGATCATGTCGGCGGCGGTGACGGGCGGCGTCTCGACCGTCAGGTCGATTCGGTCGAACATCGGACCGGACACCCGGTTCTGATAGTCCCGCTGGCATCGGGGCGCCTTGCCGCAGGCGCCGCGCCCGGCCCCGCCCATGCCGCAACGACAGGGGTTCATCGCCGCCACCAGCTGGAACCGGGCTGGATAGCGGATATGGGCGTTGGCGCGGGCCACGACGATCTCGCCCGTCTCCAGGGGCGCCCGCAGCGAGTCCAGGGCCTGGGCGCTGTATTCGGGCAGTTCATCCAGGAAGAGGACGCCGTTATGGGCCAGCGACGCCTCGCCCGGCTTGGCCCGCAGACCCCCGCCGGTCAGGGCCGCCATCGAGGCTGAATGGTGCGGGCTGCGGAAGGGACGGTCCCTTGTCAGGGCGCCCCGCTCGATCAGGCCGGCGACCGACCAGACCATGGAGGTCTCCAGCAGCTCCTGCGAGGTCAAGGGCGGCAACAGGCCGGGCAGGCGCTGGGCCATCATCGACTTGCCCGATCCGGGCGGGCCGATGAACAGCAGATTGTGGCCGCCCGCCGCCGCGATCTCCAGCGCCCGCTTGGCGCCTTCCTGCCCCTTGACCTCGCGCAGGTCGGGCACGGCCTTGCCGCCGGCCAGGGGGCCCGGTTCCGGCGCGCGCAGAACCTGGGTTCCTTTGAAATGATTGATCAGGGCGATCAGGGACCGCGGCGCCAGAATACGCGCCCCGCCGGCCCAGGCGGCTTCCGACCCCGTGGCTTCCGGGCAGATCAGACCCAGGCCCAGGGCGTCGGCGGCCACGGCGGCGGGCAGGGCGCCCCCGACCCGGGCGATCTGCCCGTCCAGCCCCAATTCGCCGATGGCGGCCCAGCCGTCCAGGGCGTCCGGCCCGATCACCCCCATGGCCGCCATCAAGGCCAGGGCGATGGGCAGGTCGAAATGGCTGCCCTCCTTGGGCAGGTCGGCGGGGGCCAGATTGGCGATGATCCGCCGTGAGGGCAGGGCCAGACCGATTCCGGCGAAGGCGCCGCGCACCCGCTCGCGGCTTTCAGCCACCGCCTTGTCCGGCAGGCCGACGATGTTGAACACCGTTTGCTGATCCTGGCCGACCAGCTGGACCTCCACGTCCACACGCCGCGCCTCGACCCCGTCAAAGGCGACCGTAACGACTCGCGCGACCATGGCTCCGCCCCCCTTAGAACGAGGAACGAACCATGAACTGAACTCTAATTCAAGTGGCGATCACGCAACCCGAGCGGATCGCCTAGCCTCTATGACCTCCCACATCCGCGCCGCGGCGTCGATGCCGGTGAAGGTCTTCAGCTGCTGGGCCCCGGTGGGGGAGGTGACGTTGATCTCGGTCAGCCAGTCGCCGATCACGTCTATGCCGACGAAAATCAGGCCGCGTTCCTTCAGGGTCGGACCAATGGCGGCGCAGATTTCGAGATCGCGCGGCGTCAGCTCGACCGGCGCGGCCGTGCCTCCGACCCGCAGGTTGGACCGGACCTGGTCCTTGGCCGGAATTCGGTTGATGGCGCCCACCGGCTCGCCGTCCACCAGCAGAATCCGCTTGTCGCCCTTGGAAACGGCGGGAATGAATTTCTGGATCACCAGAGGATCGCGCGATCCCATGGCGTGGATTTCGATCAGGGCGTCCAGATTGGGATCATCCGCCTTCAGCCGCACCACGCCCGAGCCTGCGGCCCCATGCAGGGGTTTCAGCACCACCTCGCCGTGACGCCGGTGGAAGTCGCCCAGCTGGACGGGGTCGGAACTGATCAGGGTCGGCGGGGTCAGGTCGGGGAAGCGTGTCACGAGCAGCTTCTCCGGCGCCGAACGCACCTCGGCCGGATCGTTGACCACCAGGGTCGAAGGGTGGATCGTTTCCAGAAGATAGGTGGCCGTCACATAGGCCATGTCGAACGGCGGGTCCTGACGCATCAGAACCACGTCGACGTCCTGTCCCAGATCCAGCCGAACGGGGTCGCCGAAATCGACATGATCGCCGGCCTTGCGACGAACGGCGACCGGACGGGCGCGGCAGTAGAGCCGACCCTCCTCAAGGGCCAGGGTGCGGAAATCATAGACCCACAGCCGGTGCCCCCGCGCCTGGGCCGTTTCGGCCATCAGAAAGGTGGTGTCGGTCTCAATATTGACGGCCTCGATCGGGTCCATCTGGATAGCGACTTTGAGGGTCATGGTGTCTGGGGCCTATCGCGCCTTGCGCTGCTTGGGCCCGATCGGCGCGAGGCGCCCGAGCCGAGGGTTCGTCTTCGTCTGTTGCGGTTCAGTCCAGCGGCCTGGCTTCTTCGGCCAGCATGATCGGCACGCCTTCCCGGATCGGATAGGCCAGTTTCGCGCCCGGCGAGATCAGTTCGCCGGCCTCGCGGTCATAGGTTAGGCGGCCCCGCGTCACCGGACAGACCAGCACCTCGAGCAGGCGAGGGTCGACGGAAACCGGCGTCTGGAAGGCGTCGCTCATGAGGGCTCCTGTCGTCTGCGAAAACCAGGTCGGAAAGGCTGTTTAGGGTCACGGCGCGCTTTGCGCCATATGGGCGGGCCTATTGGATCGACGAGGCGGAGTCGTCGCCCCCGTCGGCGGCGTCGATCCGCAACAGGGCGGTCAGGGCCTCGGCGCGCGACATCAGGCTCATCGACTCCAGCAAGGCCTGTTTTTCGGCGGGTTCGAACGGCAGGGCCATGGCCAGGCTGTTGACCAGGGCCTCCATAGGCGCGGTCTCGGCGGTGTCCCAGTCGATGTCCAGGGCGCGGTGGGCCATGTAATCCCGCAAGGCGTCCAGAAAGGCGTGGCGGTCGAAATCCGGCTCCTCAGGCGGGGGCGCCAGATCGTCCTCATAGGCGTCGAACGCCGCCCGCACCTGTCGATACGGCGTCTTGGTCGGCAGTTCGGCCGCGACGCGGAATCGCGACACCCCGGTCAGGGTGATCAGATAGCGCCCGTCCGACGTCTCGGCGAAGCCGGTGATCCGTCCGGCGCAGCCGACCGAAGACAGGCCGGGCAGGGCCGGCGTCCCGCCCTTGGGCTGAATCAGGCCGATGATCCGGTCGCCCGCCATGGCGTCGTCCACCATGTTCAGATAGCGCGGCTCGAAGATGTTCAGCGGCAGCTGTCCGCGCGGCAACAGGATGGCGCCGCCCAGCGGAAACACCGGAATGACCTGGGGCAGGTCCAAAGCGCGCACATAGCCCTGGGGCATGGAGGTGTCCGCCCTAGGAGAAGAGGATGGAGGACAGGCGGCGGCGCCCGTCCTTGGAGACGTCCGACCCCAGGCCGGCCGCCTCGAAGATGACCAGAAGCTGTTTGCGCGCGGCCTGATCGTTCCATTCGCGATCGGCCTGGACGATGGACAGAAGATTGTCGATCGCCCCCTTGAAGTCGCCGGCCGCGCTCTGGGCTTCGGCCAGGTCGAAGCGCGCCTGATGATCGTTCGGATCGGCCGCGACCTTGGCTTCCAGCTCGGCCGATGCGCCGGCGGGCGCCTTGGCCGCCAGGGCCAGCTGGGCCCGCACGCTCTGAACCGCCGGTTCCTTGGACTCGGCCGGCGCCATGGCGATGGTCTGGGCCGCCTGTTCGACGTCGCCGCCCGCCATGTAGACGCGCGCCAGGCCGGCGATGGCCTTTTCGTTCTCCGGCTCGATCGACAGGACGTGGGCGAAGGCCTGGGCCGCCCCGCCGAAGTCGTTCAGGCCCAGCGATTCTTCGCCCAGCTCCAGCAGCTGGGCCGTCTCGGCGGAGCCGCCCTGGCCGCCGGTCAGCTTGTCGATGAAGGCCTTGATCTGGCTTTCGGGAATGGCGCCCTGGAAGCCGTCCACCGGCTGGCCGTTGACGAAGGCGTAGACGGTCGGGATCGACTGCACGCGCAGCTGGCCCGCATAGGCCGGGTTGGCGTCGACGTCGATCTTGACCATCTTGACCGCCCCCTTGGCGGCGCGCACCGCCTTCTCAAGCGCCGGGCCCAGGGTCCGGCAGGGGCCGCACCAGGTGGCCCAGAAGTCGACGATCACCGGCTGGGTCTTCGACGCCTCGATCACGTCCTTCATGAAGGAGGCGTCCGTGCCTTCCTTGATCAGGTCGCCGGATGGGCGCGGGTCCAGGGTCGGGTCGGCGAAGGTCATGGGGAAGTCCGTGTATCGAAGAGCCTTAGAACCCCAGATGGTCGCCTAACCGGCCCAGCACAACTCCCCAAGCCGTGCGAGCATGGCGCGATCGAGAAAGAACGTCGAAATCTTTTGACGGCCGGGCGGCGAGCCCCTTCTATGACAGCTGCAAGACACGCCGGGGCTGGCGTGTCGTCGGGAGAGGGATCTGATGATCAGACATCATCTGCGGGGCGTCGGCCTCGCGGCCTTGGCGTGCGCCTTGGGCCTGTCGGCCTGCGCCACGACGGAGCCGGACCAGGGCGGGACCGCCCCGGCCAAGGACAGGAGCCTGGCGGCCGGGCTGGACCCGGCGACGAGGTCGGACCCCTATCCTTCGACCTATCAACCGTTGCCGCGCGAGAATTTCGCCGTGGTCGGGGCTACGGTCCTGACCGGGACGGACCGCAAGATCGAAAACGGCGTGGTCGTGGTCACTGATGGCAAGATCGCCGCCGTCGGCGACGCCTCGACCCCCGTCCCTGCGGGCTATCGGCTGATCGAGGCGCGCGGCCGCTATGTCACGCCGGGGATCATCGACGTCCACAGCCACCTGGGCGTCTATCCGTCCCCCGGGGTCCAGGGCATGAGCGACGGCAATGAGGCGACCAGCCCGAACACCGCCCAGGTCTGGGCCGAACATTCGCTTTGGCCCCAGGATCCGGGCTTCAACACCGCCCGCGCCGGCGGGGTGACCACGCTCCACATCCTGCCCGGCTCGGCCAATCTGTTCGGCGGCCGGGGCGTCACCATCCGCAATACGCCCTCCATCACCATGCAGGGCATGAAGTTTCCGCAAGCCCCCTATACGCTCAAGATGGCTTGCGGCGAGAACCCGTCGCGGGTCTATGGCGGCCGCAACCAGAGCCCGGCGACCGGCATGGGCAATATGGCCGGCTACCGCGCCGCCTTCATCGCCGCGCGCGAATACAAGGCCAAGTGGGACAAGTGGCAGGCGGATCACGAGGGTTCGCCCCCGACCCGTAACCTGCAGAACGAGACCCTGGCCGGTGTGCTGGACGGCTCGATCCTGATCCAGAACCACTGCTACCGCGCCGACGAAATGGCGCTGATGATGGATATGGCCAAGGAGTTCGGCTACCGCATCACCACCTTCCACCACGCCACCGAGGCCTATAAGCTGGCCCCGCAACTGGCCCAGAACGGCATCTGCGCCGCCATGTGGACCGGCTGGTGGGGCTTCAAGATGGAGGCGCTCGACGCCATCGAGGAGAACGCCGCCCTGGTGGACGCGCCCGAAGGCTCCTGCGCCGTCATCCATTCCGACGACGCCGAACTGACTCAACGGTTGAACCAGGAGGCCGCCGCCGCCCTGTCGGCCGGTCGCCGCGCCGGCCTGAACATCTCGGAAGAACACGCCATCAGCTGGATCACCTCCAACGCCGCCAAGGCCATCGGCGTCGCCGACCAGACCGGCTCGCTGGAGCCCGGCAAGCGCGCCGACGTGGTGATCTGGAGCGCCGATCCCTTCTCGATCTACGCCCGCGCGGATCAGGTCTTCATCGACGGCGCCCTGACCTTCGACCGGACGAACCCCGCCTATCAGCCGACCAGCGATTTCGAGCTGGGCCAGCCCGGCTATGGCCTGACCGCCGCCAACGTCGCCGAAGGAGCCCGCTGATGCGTCTGCCTCACATCCTTGCGGCCGCAGTGGCCGCCCTGTCTGTCGCCGCGCCTGCAGTCGCCCAGGACACCGTGGCGATCACGGGCGGCCGGGTTCTGACCGGAACCTCCGTCATCGAACGCGGCACGGTGGTGATCCGCGACGGCAAGATCGTCTCGGTCGGAACGGCCGCCGCCCCCGCCGGCGCCCGCGTCATCGACGCGACCGGCAAGACGGTCGCCCCCGGCTTCGTCGCCGTCGATTCCGGCCTGGCCGGGACCGAGGTCGGCGCCGTCGGCGGCACCAACGAGCTGCGCAACGCGTCCAACACCCTCAGCGCCGCCTTCGACATCTCCTACGGCCTGGACCCCTGGTCCTTCACCCTGCCGGTGGCGCGTCTGGGCGGGATCACCCGCGCCGTGGTCGTGCCCCAGCACCCCGGCTCGTCCGGCGGCCATGTGCATGAGGACGAGACGGCCGGCGCCGGCGACGGCGGCTATCAGACGCCGGGCCTGTTCGCCGGCCAGGCGGCGATCATCGACCTGGGTCAGGATGCGAACATCCTGGTCAAGCCGCGCGTGGCCATGGTCGCCCCGTTCGGCGAGGCCGGGGCCGACATCGCCGGCGGCGCGCGCGGCGCCCAGTTCGTCCTGTTCAAGGAGACGATGGCCGAGGTCCGCCTCTACGCCCGCAACAAATCGGCCTATGAGCGGGCGGGCCTGCGCGACCTCAGCCTGTCGCGCGCCGACCTGGAGGCCCTGATCCCGGTCGCCAACGGCTCCATGCCCCTGATCGTCACCGTCCACCGGGCGTCCGACATCCAGCAGGTGCTGCGCCTGGCGCGCGAGGAAGGGATCAAGTTGATCCTGGACGGCGCCGAGGAAGGCTGGCTGGTCGCCGGCGAGATCGCTTCGGCCGGCGTGCCCGTCTTGCTGAACCCCATCTCCAACCTGCCCGCCGACTTCGAGATGCGGGCGGCGCGGATGGAGAATGCGGCGGCCCTGAACGCGGCCGGCGTCGTCATCGCCATCAAGGGCAACGAGGGTTCGACCCACCGCGCCCGCGAGGCCCGCTACAACGCCGGCAACGCCGTCTCGCACGGCCTGCCTTACGGCGCCGCCATCGCCGCCCTGACGGTCAATCCGGCCAAGATCTTCGGCATGGCCGGACAGTTCGGCCAGATCGCGCCGGGCGCCGCCGCCGACGTCGTGGTCTGGTCCGGCGACCCGCTGGAGCCGCTCAGCCAGCCTTCGGCCGTCTTCATCGACGGGGTCGAGCAACCCTTGACCAGCCGGCCCCTGCTGCTGCGCGACCGTTATCGTCAACAGACGCCGATGCCGCCGGCCTATCGCAACTGACGGCCTTTCAGGTCCGAACGGAAAGGGCGGGACCGCAGGGTTCCGCCCTTTTTCGTCTCCGCCTACCGGGCCAGAAACCGCAGGGCCGCGCGCGCCAGCCGGCCCGCCGCCCCGTCCCACGGCGGCCCCAGCCGTTCAAAGGCGTTCACCGGCCCCACGTCATAGACCGCCCGCGCATGGCTGAAGCGTTTGAAGCCCTCAGGCCCGTGATAGGCGCCCAGGCCGCTGGGGCCGACCCCGCCGAACGGCAGGTCGTTCTGGGCGATATGAAGCATGGTCCCGTTCAGGGTCACGCCGCCCGACAGGCCGGAACCCAGGATCCGGTCGCGCGTCCGGGCCTGGTTGGTGAAGCCGTACAGGGCCAGGGGCCGGGGCCGGGCGGCCACGAAGGCCAGGGCTTCATCCAGGCTGTCGTATCCGACCACCGGCAGGACCGGGCCGAAGATCTCCTCCTGCATCAGCAGGCCGTCGCTCGGCGGGTTCAGCACCAGGGTCGGGGCGATCTTGCCGTTGTTCCCGTCGCCCGCATCCGGGTGCTCCAGCACCTCGGCCCCCGCCGCCCGCGCCGCCGCCACCGCCTCGCGCAGCCGGAGCCGGTGACGGTCGCTGATCACCCCGCTGTAGTCGGGGTTGTCCTGAAGGGTCGGATAGGCCCGCCGCGCCTGATCCATCACGGCCTCGGCGAAGGCCCGGACCTGACCGGCCGGGACCAGGGCGTAGTCGGGGGCGATACAGGTCTGGCCCGCGTTCAGGAATTTGCCGAAGGCGATCGACCGCGCCGCCTTGTCCAGCGGATAGTCGGGCGCCACCACGGCCGGCGACTTGCCGCCCAGCTCCAGCGTCACCGGCGTCAGGTTTTCCGCCGCCGCCCGCATCACCTCCCGCCCCACCCGCGTCGAACCGGTGAAGCCCAGATGGTCGAAGGCCAGGCGCGAAAAGGCCTGGGCTGTATCGACGCCGCCGTTGACCACGGTCAGCACCGCCGGATCGAACCGTTCGGCCACGGCGGCTTCCAGCAGGGCGCCGAAGGCGGGCGTCAGCTCGGACGGCTTGATCATCACCCGATTGCCCGCCGCCAGGGCGTCCACCGTCGGCCCGAGCGCCAGCAGCAGGGGATAGTTCCACGGCGCGATCACCCCGACCACGCCCAGGGGCTCATGCCGGATCCAGGCCCGCGACGGCTGGAACATCAGGTCCACCGGACGCCGCTCGTCGCGCATCCACCGCCCCAGACGGGCGCGCGCATGGTCCAGGCTGCGGATCAGGGGCGTGACCTCCAGCAGCCCCGTCTCCATCGCCGACCGCGCCCCGAAATCCGCATCTATGGCCCGCGCAAAGGCCTCGCGCCGCTCCAGCACCAGGGCCTTCAGCGTCTCCAGCCGCCCGCGCCGCTCCTGGGCCGACGCAGCCCCCTCCGCCCGCGAGGCCGCGTGCTGAAGCCCGAACCGGTCCGAGAGCTGATCCTGGGTCATCCTGTTTCGATCCTTGGCACTGATTTTCTCCTTATAATCAAAATCATTGCCAGAGAGAGGCGGCTTATCTAGGTTCGCCGAACCATCGGAGACAGGCGCCGGGCATGACCAGATCCATCGCGGTGACCAGCGAGCGCCTGGGGCGGATCGTTGAGGAGGCCGCGAGCGAGGTCTATGTCTTCGGCGTAGAGGACTTCTATTTTCGACTCGTCAACAAGGGCACCCGGGAAAACCTGGGCTACAACGCGGACGAACTGTCCCGCCTGACGCCCTGGGATCTGAAGCCCCGCATCCGTCGCGACGACTTCCTGGCTCTGATCCGGCCGCTGCTCGCCGGCGAAGTCGATCGGCTCGACTTCGACACCGTTCATCGACGCAAGGACGGGTCCGAATACGACGTCTCCGTCAAGCTCCAGCTGTTCGACGACGGCGACGACCCGGTCTTCTACGCCGCCATCCAGGACACGACCGAATACCGGCGTGTGGAGCAGCAGCTGCGCGACACGGCCCAGCGGCTGGACGTCATCCTCGACAATACCACCATGGCGGTCTTCCTGATGGACGACCGGCAGCACTGCGTCTTCATGAACCGGGCGGCGGAAAAACTGACCGGCTACGCCTTCGAGGAGACCACCGGGCGACCGCTGCACGACGTCATCCACCACACCCGTCCGGACGGATCCCACTTCCCACTGTCCGAATGCGCCATCGACCGCGCCTTCCCCGAGCGGGCCGGCGTCCAGGGGGAGGAGGTGTTCGTGCATAAGGACGGGTCCTTCTATCCGGTCGCCTTCACCGCCAGCCCCATCTATGGCGACGGCGCCCAGGTGGTCGGCACCGTGATCGAGGCGCGCGACATCAGCGAGGAGAAGCGCAACGCCGAGGTTCGCAACCTGTTGATGCACGAGGTGGATCACCGGGCGCGGAATCTTCTGGCCATCGTCCAGTCCCTGGTGAAGCTGACCCGGGCCGATGATCTGGAAGACTACAAGTCGGTCCTGGCCGGCCGAATCGGCGCCCTGGCCCGCGCCCAGACCTCCCTGGCCAGCCGGCGCTGGGAGGGCGGGCGGCTGGAGGACGTGGTCTGGGAAGAACTGGACGCCCTGTGTCCGAAAGAGGCGGTGGAGGTCGAGGGGCCGCCGGTCGATCTGTCCCCCGAACAGGTGCAGCCCCTCAGCATGCTGCTGCATGAGCTGGCGACGAACGCCAGCAAATATGGAGCCTGCAGCCGCAGCGGCGGCCGCATCCGCGTGGACTGGGCGATCAAGGACGGTCAGGCGACCCTGAGATGGCGCGAGGTTGGCGGCCCGCCCGTCAGTGCGCCGACGCGCCAGGGTTTCGGCTCTTCGCTGCAAACCAATATGGCCCGGCAACTGGGCGGCGCCTTGAGCCGAAACTGGGCGAGTGAAGGATTGGAGGTGGAGATCGTCTTCCCTCTGGAGCCCCCGTCGCCGATCGCATGAGGGAGGGTGTGGCGCCCCACCCCCGTCCGCGCTAGGTCAGGCCCATGCCGACCGCCCTCTACATCGACGCCGACGCCTGCCCGGTGAAGGAGGAGGTCTATCGCGTGGCGCGGCGCTATGGGCTGAAGACCTATGTGGTCTCCAACGGCTGGATGCAGGTGCCGCGCGAGGCCCTGATCGAACAGGTGGTGGTGGACGCAGGCCCCGACGTGGCCGACGACTGGATCGCCGAACGGGCGGGTGTGGGCGATGTGGTGATCACGGCCGACATTCCCCTGGCCGACCGCTGCCTGAAGGCCGGGGCCCAGGCGCTGAAATCGAACGGCCAGGCCTTCACCCCGGACTCCATCGGCTCGGCCCTGGCCGGGCGGATGGTGGGCGAGCATCTGCGGTCGATGGGGGTGGCCACCTCCGGCCCGCCGCCCTTCTCGGCCGCCGACCGGTCGCGCTTCCTCCAGGCCCTGGACCAGGCCGTGGTCAAGGCGCGCAAGGCCGCTCCATGAGCACCGTCATTCCCGAGGAGGAGCTGGAGTTCCGCTTCTATCGCGCCGGCGGCCCCGGCGGGCAGAACGTCAACAAGGTCTCGACCGCCGTCCAGATGCGGTTCGACGTGAAGAACTCCTCCAGCCTGACCGAACCGGTCAAGGCGCGGCTGATGAAGCTGGCCGGCAGTCGGCTGACGCTCGACGGGGTGATCCTGATCAACGCCGTCCGTTTCCGCACCCAGGAGCGCAACCGCGCCGATGCGATCCAACGGCTGCAGGCCCTGGTGGACGAGGCCTCGATCAAGCCGGTCTTCCGCGTCCCGACCCGGCCCACCAGGGCGTCGAAGGAGCGCCGGCTGAAGGCCAAGACCAGCCGCGCCTCGATCAAGTCGGGGCGGGGCCGACCGTCGCTCGACTAGGCTCGGATCACTCTTCGACCGGGCGGAAACGCAGGCCCGCGATCCGATCTTCGGGATCGAACAGGATCATCCATTCGGTCACCTTGTTGTCGAAAGTAATGCGGAACAACTGGGCGTCGCCTTCGGCCGCCACGAAGTCGATGGAGCGGACCTCCCCGAAGCTCTTGATCAGGGGGATCAGCTGGGGCGCCAACTGGCGCATGCGCCCGCCCAGGTCGGGGGTGAAGACGGCGTAGTTGAAACCGGCGCCTTGGGCCGAGGCGATGACGTTGCGCAGCGCGTCTTCCGCACGAGCGATGTCGGGCGCCTGGGCTTGGGTCTGAGGTTCGGCTTGGGCCTGGGCGGGCGTTTGAACGGGGGGGACCTGGGCCGCCGGGGCTGCGCCGTCGAAGGTGTTGGCCACGGCGCCGGCCGCGACCTGGCTGAGGGCGGCGTGCGGCGCGGCGACAGCGGTCAATGCCAGGGCCACGATCAGGATGGTCTTCATGCGAAGGCTCCGGTCAGTGCAGATAGGGCCAGAGCGAAAGGCCCAGGGCCGTCAGGGCCGCGACGACCGCGACCGTCAATGAAGCCGCGACCCAAGCCGGAGTTCTCGGCTTTTCGATGACCATCGCCGTCGGGGCGGGCGGATCCTGGATCAGGCGCGAAAGGGCCCGCGCCGCCGCGATCACCTCGTTCAGGGCGTCGCGCGCCTGGGCCTGGGGCCCCAGTTCGCGGCGAATCCACCGCTCCACCACCGGCTGGGCGGCCTTCCACAGGTCGTGGTCGGGCTGAAGCCGGCGGGCCACCCCCTCGACCGAGACCATGGTCTTTTGCAGCAGGATCAGCTCGGGCCTCAGCCGCATGTCGAACAGGGCGGTGATCTCGAACAGCTGGCCCAGCAGACGGCCCATCGACACCTGGCTGGCGGCGCGTCCGATCACCGGCTCGCCCACGGCGCGCAGGGCCTGGGCGAAGGTCTCCACCGAATGGTGCGGCGGCACATAGCCCGCCTCGAAATGGACCCGGGCGATCCGGTCGTAATCCCGGCTGATGAAGCCCCACAGGATCTCGGCCAGATAGCGCCGCTCGGCCGGGCCCAGCCGCCCGACGATTCCGAAGTCGATGGCCGTCAGATGGGCCGGGGCGCTGGCGAACAGATTGCCCTCGTGCAGGTCAGCGTGGAAAACCCCGTGATCCAGGGCCTGAACCAGGAAGGCGCGCACCACATTGTCGGCCAGGAGGTCGGTGTCCAGCCCCGGCAGCTCGGCCAGGGCCGGGTCGGTCATGGGCAAACCTTGCGCCCATTCCAGGGTCAACACCCGTTTGCCGACCCCGTCCCAGACGACGGCGGGGGCGGACATATAGCCGTCCTTGGCCAGGACGTCGGCCATTTCGCTGGCGGCGGCCGCCTCCAGCCGCATGTCCAACTCCAGCTCCAACGAATTGGCGATGGTCTCGACGAAGGCCTGGGGCTCCAGCCGCCGCGACAGGGGAACCAGCCGGTACACCAGGGCGGCGCCGAGCCGCATGGCGTCCAGACCGTCGGCGACGCGCCGCTCGACCCCCGGCCGCAGCACCTTGACCGCCACGGCCCGACCGTCCGCCAAGGTCGCCCGGTGCGCCTGGGCCAGGGAGGCGGCGGCGACCGGCGGGCTCAGGTCGATGAACAGGCTCTCGACCGAGCGACCCAGGGATTTCTCGATCTCGCGCCGCGCCTCTTCCAGCGAAAAGGGCGGCAGGGCGTCCTTCAGCCGGCCCAGGTCGCGGGCGAACTGAATGCCGAAGATGTCGGCCCGCGTGGCCAGGACCTGGCCCAGCTTGATCGCCACCGGCCCCAGATGCTCGAAGGCCTTGCCCAGCCTCTGGCCCGGCCGACCCTCGCGCCCGTCACGGCCCGACAGCATCTGCACGAACCGGGCGAAGGGCCGGGTCCAGACCGGCAGAAGGGGGGTGACCTCGCGCGGGATCAGGGCGTCGTGGCGCGCCAGCACCCACAGCCAGCCGACCAGGCGCAGAAAGGCGGCCACGGGGTTGCGCACCGCGACGGCGGCGGGCGGCGGCGGAGCCGTGCGATAGATCCGGCCGGTCAGATCGCCCACCCGTGGTGGATGGCGGCGATCCCGCCCGACAGATTGGTCACCGACACCCGTTTGAACCCGGCCTCTTCGATCAGGGTCTTGAAGGCCGCCTGGTCGGGGAAGCGGCGGATGCTCTCGACCAGATACTGATAGCTGTCGCGATCCTTGGCCACCCAGCCGCCGATGCGCGGAATGGCGTGGAAGGACCAGGCGTCATAGATCTTGCGCACCGGCCCCGCCGTGGGCCGCGAGAACTCCAGGCACAGGAACCGCCCGCCCGGCTTCAGCACCCGCCGCGCCTCGGCCAGGGCCTTGTCGATATGGGCCACGTTGCGGATGCCGAAACTGATCGAATAGGCGTCGACCGAGGCGTCCGGCAGGGGCAGGTTCATCGCGTCCCCGACCGACCAGCTCATCTCCGGCTCGCCGCCCTTGGCCACGCCCGCCAGGATCATCTCGGCGTTATAGTCCAGCACGATGACCGAGGCGTCCGTCCCGCCGCGACGCTCCTGGGCCGCGCGCGCCATCTTGGAATAGCGCCGCGCCATGTCGCCGGTGCCGCCGGCCACGTCCAGGATGGTCTCGCCGGGGCGCGGGTTCAGCTTGGCGGCGGCGATGTCCTTCCACACCCGATGGACGCCGACGCTCATCAGGTCGTTCATCACATCGTAGTTCGAGGCGACGGAGTCGAAGACCCCGCGCACCATCTTCACCTTTTCGCGCGCGTCGACGTCGCGGAAACCGAAGGAGGAACGGTCGCCCGACGAATGCGGGCCGTGGGAGGAGGCGTCGGTCATAATCGGGGGTCTAGCGCGTCGCGAGCCGCCCGTCACGCGATCCGGCCGCCTCGGATCCGGCTTCAGGCCCGGCTTCCGGCTGGGGCAGGGCCAAATCCTTCATCACCTGGCGCATCAGGCCGTAGCAGCCGCAGGACGCCGCCTCCAGACCGTCGCGGTCCCGCACCCGCACCCAGCCGCGGCCGCGCTGGATCAGCTTCCTGTCCTCCAGCACCGTGCCCACCTCGGATACGGTGGCGCGCCGCACGCCCAGCATGCCGGCGATGTCGGCCTGGGTCAGGTCGATCCGGTCGTCCTCGGCCCGGTCGTGCAGGGTCAGCAGCCAGCGCGCCAGCCGCTCGTCCAGCCGGTGCTGGGCGTTGCAGGCGGCGACCTGCTGCACCTGGGCCATCAGGCCTTCGGTGAAGCGCGACAGGGCCTGGCGCAGGGTTTCGCTGGCGTCCAGCGCCGCGCCGAACGCCGCGGCCGAGCAGCAGGCGGCGACGCCGTCGCCCTGGGATATGGCGCGGCTGGCGGCCCGGGCGTTGAACGGGCCGCAGGTCACCCCGACCAGACCCTCGCGGCCGATGGCGGCCGTCTCCACCGTCTTGTCGTCAGGCAGGACGGTCATCAGCGACACCACCCCCTTGATCGGGAACCAGACCTGATCGACCGCCTCGCCGGCGTCGTACAGCATCTGGCCACGCGCGACCTCGCGTTCCTCCAGATAGGGTTCGATCCGCTCGCGGTCCGCTGGATCGAGGGCGGCGATCCACAGATTGTCCATCATCCTCTTTCCTCTACATCCGACGTCAGCAGCAACGCTTTTCGTCCACGCCCAACGCCCAAGCTTGATCCCCCGTTCCGCGACCCTTTCGGGGTCATGTTGCGGCGTCGCCTGTACGCTTGCGGCGCTCTCCCGAACGCCTTACGCCTTGGAAAAAAGAGGAAGCCCCATGACCGACGTCCGCATCGAGGTCGCGAAAGCGCTCGAAACCCTGCCCGCCTGGCGCGCCGACGACGGCGACCGCCCCGCGATCGGGCGCTCGCTCAGGTTCGCCGATTTCAACGCCGCCTTCGGCTTCATGACCCGCGTCGCACTGATGGCCGACAAGATGGACCATCACCCCGAATGGTCGAACGTCTACGACCGGGTCGAGGTGCTGCTGACCACCCATGACGCCGACGGGGTGACGGACAAGGACGTGACCCTGGCCCGGTTCATCGATCGCGCCGCCGCCGAAACGGGGGCGATCTCGTGAGCGCTCCCCACGCCCGCCCCGGCCGCGTCGCCGGCAAGACCGTCCTGATCACCGGCGCCGCCGGCGGCCTGGGCGAGGCCATGGCCTTCATGATGGCCCGCGAGGGCGCCCGCCTGGCCCTGACCGACATCGACGGCGACCGCGCCGCCGCCCTGGCCGCCCGCATCAACGCCGAAATCCCCGGCGCCGCCTTCGCCTACGCCCACGACGTGGCCGACGAAGCCCAGTGGGAACAGGTGATCGCCGCCGCCGTGGCCGACCTCGGCGGCCTGTCGGTCCTGGTCAACAACGCCGGCGTCGGCGGCCCCCTGGCCTTCGTCGAACAGGACACGGTCGACAACTGGCAACGTCAGTACGAGATCAATCTGCGCTCGATCATGCTGGGCGCCAAATACGCCATGCCGCACCTGCGCGCCGCCGCACCGGCCTCGATCATCAACATCTCGTCGATCGCCGGCCTGGTCGCCGCCCCCGGCATGGGCGCCTATAACGCCACCAAGGCCGCCGTCTGGATGTACACCAAGACCCTGGCGCTCGAGGCGGCCAAGGCCGACTGGAACGTGCGCTGCAACTCTGTCCACCCGGTCTTCATCAAGACCCCGATCCTGGATCCCTTCATCGCCATGGCCGGCGGCGACGAGGCCAAGGCCCACGAACGCCTGACCCGCGGCATTCCCCTGAAGCGGATCGGCGACCCGGACGACGTGGCGTACTGCGTCCTCTATCTCGCCTCCGACGAATCCAGGTTCGTCACAGGGTCCGAATTCAAGATCGACGGCGGCATGACCGCGCAATAGGGCCCAGGCGCCCTATGGCTTTCTTTTGGGGGCCTACCGCGCTTCGCGCTGCTTGAGGCCGTGGGCGCGCTCCGGCATTTCGCACCGACGCCAGTTTGGAACGGTATCCGCCCCTCATCTGCGTATTCGGGGATTGAGGCCGCCCGCCGCTTGCTGTAAGCGGCCTCTTCCGGCCTTCTCGCCGACCACGCACCCGTAGCTCAGCTGGATAGAGCGTTGCCCTCCGAAGGCAAAGGTCACACGTTCGAATCGTGTCGGGTGCGCCACTTCGGTTTAAAATCGAGAACTCCGCCAGCGGCGGCTTGACGCCCTCGTCGCGTGCCGAAGGTCCGGGCAAGCTCGGTCTGGGAAGCGCATCACCTCTGACCTCAAGCCGATCCGATCAGGACCCTCAGTCGATAGGCGGCGACGATCCGGGCGGTCCTGGCCTGGGCGGCGGCGGCGGCGGCGGCCGTGGCTTCGCGTTCGGCGTTCAGCAGGTCGATCTGCGGCTTCAGACCGACGCGGACCTCGTGCCGGACGCTGGTCAGGGCCTGGTCCGCAGCCGCGCTTTGTTCGTCGGAGGCCTGGGCCACCAGTTCGGCGGTGTGGATGTCCTGCCAGGCGGAGAGAACCTGTTCCTCCAGGCTCATGCGGGCGGCGCGCAGGCGCGCAAGGGCGGCGCGGACATCGGCGCCGGTCTCGGCGATCTTGCCCGACGTCAGGCCGCCGCTGAACAGGGTCCAGCGTCCACGGATCCCCACGGTCGCGCTGTCGGCGCGATAGTCGGGGAAAAACTGGTCTCGGACCGACCCCGCCTCGACGAAGGCGCTGACGGTCGGCAGGCGTTCGCCGCGCGCGGCGCGGGCGCCGGCCTCGGCCGCCGCGAGATCGGCCTGCGCCCGCCGCAGGGCGGGACTGGCGCCGAGCGCAGTCGCCATCGCGTCCTCAAGGGAGGCGGGCAGGGGCGGATTGGGCGGAATCGGCTGCAGATCCACCGGCTCCAGGCCGGTCAGATTGCGATCACGGGCGCGGGCGGACACCTGCATGCCCTCCGCCCGGGCCAGATCGGCGCGGGCCTCGGCGGCGCGCGACGCGGCCTGGGCGACGTCCGTGCTCGGGGTTTCTCCCGCCCGGAAGCGCTCGCGCGCCTGTCGCTCGATTTCCGTCATCTGAGCCGCCAGCGCGCGATACAGCCTCAGCACTTCATCGGCCGCGAGCATGTCGCCATAGGCCTGAACCACCGCCGTGACGACCTGGCCTTGAACGGCCTCGCCGCCGGCCTCGGCTGCGGCCATGTCGGCGCGGGCCCGAGCGATTCCCGCCGTCGCCCGACCGCCGGTGAACAGGGGCTGTTCCAGCGTCAGCTGGGCCGCCCGAGGCAAGGGGCGGCGCGTCTCAGGCTCATCGGAAGGCGTTCCCGGGGCGCAGGCCCATGGCCTTGAAAACCATGGCCGCCGGACAGAAGCCCGTGAACCCGGCCTGGATCATGTTCAACCCCGCGAAGACGGTCACGGCGATCCACCACGGATGGACGGCGTAGGACAGGGTCACGCCCGCCAGCACGACGCATCCGGCGAAGATCATGACGGCGCGATCGAGGTTCATCGGTAGGCTCCAGATCTAGAGGAAGGGTCACATGCGAAGCTTGCGGATGCCCATGATGTGCATCGCCAGCCGTTCGTAGGAGGGTTCGCTCTCGCCCTTGCGCACCTTGCGCAGGAAGTATTTCTCGAACCCCACCTTGGCCAGATGGACCCATTTGCCGCTGGCGGCCCAGTTGACGTTGCGGGGCGGAATTTGCGGCTGGGCGACGAAAGCGACGCCGCCGTCGCCGAAATCCGCCAGACAGACGGCGTTCCAGGTCGCCTCCGCAGTCGGGGTCTCGCCGGCGACGAGGGCGGCCAGATTGGCGGCCACCGCCGTCACCATGCTCTCGATCATGAAGCCGGTCTTGGGCGCCCCCACCGGCACGGGCGTCGGGCCGGTGGGGGCGATGGCGACGCAAACGCCCAAGGCGAAGATTTCCGGAAAGGCTGGGTTGCGCTGGTGCTCATCGACCAGGATGAAGCCCCGCGGATTGGTCAGTCCGGGGATGTCGCGGACAGCCGGCACGCCGCGGAACGCCGGCAGCATCATCGAATAGCCGAAGGGGAGCTGGTGGGTCTTGGCGACGGCCCCGTCCTCGGCCACCTCCTCCACATGCATCAGGCCGGGCTCGACCTTGGCGACGCGTGCGTTGGTGATCCACTTGATGTGTCGATCGCGCAGCTTGCTTTCCAGAAGCGACTTGGTGTCCCCCACCCCGTCCAGGCCCAGATGGCCGATATAGGGTTCGGCGGTGACGAAGGTTATCGGCGCCCGGTCCCGGATCTTTCGCCTGCGCAGCTCGGTGTCCAGGATCAGGGCGAATTCGTAGGCGGGGCCGTAGCAGGAGGCGCCCTGGACCGCCCCGACCACGATCGGGCCGGGGTTCTCCAGATAGGCGTCGAACAGGGTCGCGGCGTGGGAGGCGTGAGCCGTCTGACAGACCGAGGCCGTATAACCGCCTGGACCGAGCCCCTCGATCTCATCGAAGGCCAGATCCGGCCCTGTCGTAATTACAAGATAATCGTAATCAACGCTCTCGCCGTCATTGAGCTCGACCCGCTTCTCCGAGGCGTGAAGCCGTTTCGCGCCGATGGCGGTGAAGCCGATCTTCTTTCGCGCGAAGATCGGCGGCAGATGAACCTGGATTGCTTCGGGCTCCCGCCACCGGACAGCCACCCAAGGGTTTGAAGGGACGAACGAATACGTCTCAGACTCGGCGATCATAAGGACGTCGGCGCGCCCCTTGACCGCTGCCTTGATCTCATAGGCGGCGATCGTTCCGCCCAACCCCGCCCCGATGATCACAATCCTGGGTTTGGCCATGTCTTCCTCCAGCAGGCGTTTCCATCACCGTTATGCGCTTGACCGGATATAATGATTACATGATATATACAATCATAAAAGTATGAGGCTGCAGCCTGCGGACCTCGGGAGATTGGAATGTTCGGATCTGGAAAGAGCGCAAAGCATCGCGAGATCGGCCCGGCCGAGCTGAAGGCCCTGCTCGATCAAGGCGAGGCGCTGGTGATCGATGTGCGCGAGCCGGGAGAGTTCGCAGCCGAACACATCGCCGGCGCCGTCAACCTGCCCCTCTCCTCGTTCGATCCGGCCCGCCTGCCTGCGGCGGACGGAAAGACCGTCATCCTCCAGTGCGCCGGCGGAAAGCGATCCGGCATGGCGCTGGACCGCTGCGCCGAGGCTCAGGCCGCGATCGACACCCATCTGGCCGGGGGCCTGGGCGCCTGGAAGTCGGCGGGCCTGCCGGTCGAGCGCGGTTGATCGGCGCGGTGACGACGGAAGGACGACGCCGATGAAGAAGTGGACCCTCATGGCTGCGGTCGCCCTAACCCTGTCCGCCTGCGGCGGCTCGGAAGAGAGCAGGACGCCGGCCGCCCGGACCGCGCCTGCCGGCGAGGAGCTTGTTCTGACGTCGAACGCGCTTGCCGACACCAAGACGGTGGCGGGTGAGATCACCACCCGCGACCAGTCCCAAGCCCGGGCGCGCATTCCCGGCCTCCTCGTCGCCCTGTCCGTGCGCGAAGGGGATAGGGTCGGCAAGGGCCAGCAGATCGGCCGGGTCGTCGACGACCGGATCGGTTTCGAGACCCGGGCCTATGACGCCCAGGTCGCGGCCGCCGAGGCCGAGGCGACCCGTGCCCGCGCCGACCTGGCGCGGATTCAGGATCTGTACGACCACAATATCTACGCCAAGGCGCGTCTGGACCAGGCTGTCGCCGCCGCCCGCGCCGCCGACGCCCAGACCGCCGCCGCTCGCGCGCAACGGGGCGCCAGCGCCAGTATGGCGGGGCAGGGCGCGATCCTGGCGCCCGCCGCCGGACGCGTGCTGAAGGTCGAGGTTACGGCGGGGTCGGCGGTCAGCCCCGGCATGTCCATCGCGACCATCACCGCCGGTCCGCCCGTCCTGCGTCTTGAACTGCCGGAATCGCTCGCCGGCCAGGTCAAGCCCGGAGCCCGCGTCCTGCTGGCGGCCGATGATCTTCCGGCCGAAGCGCGCCAGGGACAGGTGACCCAGGTCTATCCCGCCGTCGTCGGCGGGCGGGTTCAGATCGACGCCTCCGTTCCGGGCCTGACCACCGAACTGGTCGGTCGTCGCGTCGCCGCCTCGATCGAGATCGGTCAAAGGCAGGCCCTGACCGTGCCCCGGCGCTTTGTCACGACCCGCTACGGCCTGGACTATGTCGAGGTCGTCTCTCCTGACCGCAAGCGCAGCGCCGTTCCGGTCCAGACCGCGCCGACGAACGATCCCGACACGCTGGAAATCCTGAGCGGCGTCAGAGCCGGCGACCGGCTGGTCGCGACGAGGACGCAGGGATGAAACTGGGCCTGTCCGGGCGTCTGACGCGCTTCACCATCGCTTCGCCTCTGACGCCGCTGTTCCTGCTGGCGGCCATAGCCGTCGGCCTTTTGGCCCTGGTCTCGATCCCGCGCGAGGAAGAGCCGCAGATCAGCGTGCCCATGGTCGACATCCAGGTGGCGGCGCCGGGCCTGGCGGCCGCCGACGCCGTCGAACTGATCGGCGTTCCGCTCGAGACCATCGTCAAGAGCGTGAACGGGGTCGAGCACGTCTACACCCAGGCCGAAGACAACGGGGTGCTGGTGACGGCGCGCTTCCTGGTGGGATCGAACCCCGAGGACGCCGCCATACGGATCGAAGAAAAGCTCCGCGCCAACCAGGACCGGATTCCCGTGGGCGTCCCCGATCCCAAGGTGACGGTGCGCGGCATCGACGACGTGCCGGCCATCGTCCTGACCCTCACGCCCAAGCCGGGCGCGGCGGGCCAGTGGACCGATCAGGCCCTCTATGACCTGGCGCACAAGCTGCGCACCGAGATCGCCAAGGTCGACGACGTGGGCTTGACCTTCATCACCGGCGGACGGCCCGACGAAATCCGCATCGCCCCCGATCCGGCCAAGCTGAACCTGTACGGCGTGCCCCTGGGTCAGGTGATGGAGGCGGCGTCCCAGGCCAACCGCAGCTTCCCCGTCGGCAATATCCGCGAGGACGGTCAGGCCGTCGCCGTCACCTCCGGCCGCACCCTGGCCTCGGCCCAGGAGGTCGGGCTGCTGACCGTCCGATCCGTCACCGGCGCGCCGGTCTATCTGCGCGACGTCGCAGACGTGGCCCAGGGGCCCCGCGAAGACCAGGCTCGCGTCTGGCGCTGGGCCCGACATGACGGTCAGTGGGCCGGCGCGCCCGCCGTCAGCCTCGCCATCGCCAAACGCGCCGGCGCCAATGCGGTGGTGGTGTCAGAGGCCGTGCGTCAGCGCGTCGAAAACCTGAAAGGCAAGCTGATCCCCGAGGGGGTCGAGGTCGCGGTCAGCCGCGACTACGGCGAGACGGCGAACGAAAAGGCCAACGAACTGCTGTTCCATCTGGCCCTGGCGACCGTTTCGATCGTGGTGCTGATCGGCTTCGCCATCGGCTGGCGCGAGGCCGCCGTCACCGCCATGGTCATTCCCACCACCATCCTGCTGACCCTCTTCGCCTCCTATGTCATGGGCTATACGATCAATCGCGTCAGCCTGTTCGCCCTCATCTTCTCCATCGGCATACTGGTCGACGACGCCATCGTCATGATCGAGAACATCGCCCGTCACTGGGGGATGCGCGACGGCCGCAGCCGAACGGAGGCGGCTGTCGAGGCGGTGGCGGAGGTCGGCAACCCCACCGTCGTGGCGACCCTGACCGTGGTGGCGGCCCTGCTGCCCATGCTGTTCGTTTCGGGGCTGATGGGCCCCTATATGGCGCCGATCCCGGTCAACGCCTCGGCGGCGATGATCTTCTCCTTCTTCGTCGCCGTGGTGATCGTGCCCTGGCTGATGATCCGGTTCGCGCGAAAGACCCTGGCCCACGGCGGGCCCGATCACGCCCATGAAGAGGGCGGCGGCAAGCTGGGGCGGCTGTACGCCCGCGTGGCCCATCGCGTGATCGGCACGCGCGCCTCGGCCCGCAACTTCCTGATCGGGGTCGCCGTGGCCACCCTGCTGGCCTGTTCGATGTTCTATTTCAAGGCGGTGACGGTGAAGCTGCTGCCCTTCGACAACAAGTCGGAGATCCAGGTGGTGGTCGACATGCCCGAAGGGACCAGCCTGGAAGCCACCGCCCGCACCCTGGACGAGGCTGCGGCCCAGATCCGCGCCCTGCCGGAGGCCGAGGCCATGGAGGTCTATGCCGGCGCCTCGGCGCCGTTCAACTTCAACGGCCTGGTGCGGCACTATTTCCTGCGCGACCGGCCCGAGATGGGCGATCTGATGATCTCCCTCCTGCCCAAGGACGCGCGCAGCCGGTCCAGCCATGCCGTCGCCCTGGATCTGCGCGCCCGGCTGAAGGCCCTGTCCCTGCCCGCCGGGGCCTCGATCAAGGTGGTGGAGACGCCGCCCGGACCGCCCGTCCTGGCGACGCTGCTGGCGGAGATCTACGGACCCGATGCCGAGACCCGTCGCAAGACCGCCCTGGAGGTCGAGAAGCTCTTCCGTTCCGTTCCCTATGTCGTCGACGTCGACAACAGCTTCGGCCAGGAACGGCCGCGGCTGCGGCTGATCCCCATCCGGGACCGTCTGGACTATTACGGCCTGTCCGAACGCGAGTTGCAGGATTCCATAGGCGCGATCCTGGGCGGCTCCACGGTCGGTTACGCCCCGCGCGGGGACGGTCGCGCCCCCCTGCCGATCACCGTCGCCCTGCCCCAGTCGGCGCGCAGCTGGAGCCGCACCCTGGCCACGACGCCGGTCGCCGTGACGGCCGGTCCCGCCGGTCCGCGCCTGATCGAACTGGGCGAGGTCGTGGACGGCCGGCGCGAGACCGGCAGCTACGCCGTCTTCCGCCGCGACGGACGACCGGTCGACATGGTGACCGCCGAACTGGCGGGCCAGTACGAGGCGCCCATCTACGGCATGCTGGCGGTGAATCGCGCCATTCAGGCCCACGACTGGGACGCCCTGGGCCTGCAAAAGCCGGCGATCCGTCTCAACGGCCAGCCGGAGGACGAGTCCGTCCCCTCGCTGCTGTGGGACGGCGAGTGGGAGATCACCTGGGCCACCTTCCGCGACATGGGCGCCGCCTTCATGGTCGCCCTGCTGGGCATCTATGTGCTGGTCGTGGCCCAGTTCCGCAGTTTCAGACTGCCCCTGGTCATCCTGACCCCCATCCCCCTGACCTTGATCGGCATCGTCATCGGCCACATGCTGTTCGGCGCGCCGTTCACGGCCACCTCGATGATCGGCTTCATCGCCCTGGCCGGCATCATCGTGCGCAATTCGATCCTGCTGGTGGACTTCATCCGGCACACGGCTTCGCCCGACAAACCCTTGCGCGACGTCCTGATCGAGGCAGGCGCCATCCGGTTCAAGCCGATCCTGCTGACCGCCCTGGCGGCCATGATCGGGGCGGCGGTGATCCTGACGGACCCGATCTTCCAGGGTTTGGCGATCTCGCTGCTGTTCGGCCTGGCCTCCTCGACCCTGCTGACCGTCCTGGTCATTCCCGCCATCTATGTCGTGTTGCGGGATGACGGAAAACCGGCGACCCGATGACGCCGTGCTGCGAGCGGCGGGGACGCAGAGGGGCCGCTCAGATTGAAGCGTGGATCATTCTCTAGCGGCGGAGAACGGGCGCGACGCGAGCGAACTGGGCCGCATCCCCACGGGGACGCGCCGGCGTTTCCACGCGGGGGTTCTTGGCGCGCGTGGAAACCGGCTGTCCGTCGCCGCAGAAGATGTCGTACAACATGTCCATCACCGCCTGGGCTCGATCATCGGCGATGGAATAGTAGATCGACCGCGACTGCCGCCGGGTCTTCACCAGGCCGTACTGGCGCAGCTCGGCCAACTGCTGCGACAGAGCCGGCTGTCTGATGCCCAGATCCGTCTCGAGCTGTCCGACCGATCGTTCCTCTGCGGCGATGTGGCAGAGGATCAACAGCCGATTGGCGTTGGCCAGCTGACGCAACAGTTCGGCGGCCTGGGGGGCCTTGTCCTTCAGCCGCTCCATGGCGGCGATCGAGTCGTCGCTCATGCGCTGCGCTCGCGATAATACCAGGGCGTCTCGCCCTCGCCGTCGGCAAGGGCCGCGTCCAGGGTGGTGGCGGCCGGCTCCAGCAGGGGCTCGCCCGGGGACCATCCCGCCGGGGTCGACGCCTGTTCGCGGTCGGCGGTCTGCAGCGCCGTCACCAGCCGCAGCAGTTCATCGACCGAACGGCCGATGTTCATCGGATACCAGCTGACCGCCCGCACGATTCCGTCCGGATCGATGACGAAGCTCGCCCGCACCGTGGCGCTGTCGCTGCAGCCCGCATCCACCATGCCGAAGGCGTGACCGATGGCCATGGAAGGATCTTCGATGATCGGAAAGGCCACCTTGACGCCGAAGCGGCGATAGATGTCCTTCAGCCAGGCCAGGTGGGAATACAGACTGTCCACCGACAGGGCCATCAGGTCGCAGCCCAGGGCCTCAAACGCATCCGCCTGCTTGGCCAGGGCGATGAACTCGCTTGTGCAGACCGGGGTGAAATCGGCCGGATGCGAAAACAGCACCAGCCACCGCCCCCGGTAGTCGCTGAGCCGTTTTTCCCCCTGGGTCGTGCGCGCGATAAAGTCCGGCGCCGGATCATTGATGCGAAGGGGGCGCAGGGCTGCGGCGCTGGGGGAGGGGGCGATCTCTGTCGAATTCATGGACCCTACGCTAGCGATTCCCAGCCCCTCTCGCCACCCTGTGATACATAGTTTCGTCAACTATAAAGGTATCAACACGGCGCCTGTTTAACAGCGGCCTGCGCTGTTTCCGAACCCAAGACCTCGGCCGGACGCGGCTGGTTGGCCCAAGACGGCAGACTGTCGGCGATCGACCTAGGGGACGACCCCGGTCTGCGGACCGACGCCCGCGTCGTCTTCAGCCGGCTTGGGCAGGACGCCGTCGTCTTCAGCCCGCTCTTCCAGGCGGTTGGCCTCGTCGCCAACGGCGTCGATGTCTTCGGGGCGGGGCGCCTCGGGCGCAGGGGTGTCGGCGGGCTGCATGCCAAGGCAACCCGCGAGCCGCCGCTCCGTTCCGTCCGAGGTCGGTCTCTGAACCCGCCCGAAGCGAAGCCTTCACTCGCCGGACGAGGGCGTCCAGCCGAAGGCCTTCATCATGACGTCGAACAGGTGGGTGTTGGGGAAATAGCCCCGCACCCGCTCGGCGCCGACGCCGACGGCCAGGGCCGGGACTTCCTCGGCCGTATGGGTGCGGTTGACCGTAACATTCTCCAGCCGGACCACGCGCTCGTCGCCGTCCCGCGCCTTCCAGGCCTCATAGCCTTCCAGCAGGGGCTCTCCGCGCCGCCCGCCGTCGACCTGCAGGCCGAAGGAATGGTCGGCGGTGAAGATCATCAGGGTCTCGTCCAGATCGACGCGCGCCTGCACCTCGGCGATCAGCCGGTCCAGATTGGCGATGTTCTGCAGACCCTCGCGCGGGTCGTCGGTATGGGCGTCCCATTCCACCACCAGCAGATAGCCCTTGTCCCCGGCCTGCAGCAGGTCCAGCGCCCTCAGGGTCGCCGCCCGCACGTCGACCTCTTCGGCCACGACCACGGGCCGCCGGTTCCCCGCCGGCGCCGCCTCCAGGGTCGCATAGATCGGCCGGTCGTGCGCCCGGGCCAGGCTGTCGAAGCTGACCCCGTTCGCCGCCATCTGTTCGGCGATCTCCGCCCGGCCCGAGCCGATCAGCACGTCCACCCCGTCGCCGAAGCGCGGCGAAAAGGCCTGGGGGAAGATCTCGCCCCATTTGCCGCGATCATTGGAATGGGCGTAGGTCGCCGCCGGGGTCGCGTCGGTGATCGGACGGTCGGTCACCACCCCGGTCAGCAGGCCGTGCTCCTCGGCGTATTCCAGCACCGTCTTGGTCGGCGTCCCGTCGCGCCGGCCGCGTTCGCCGTCCGGCCCCTGGCTGATCACCCCGTTGTGGGTCTTCACCCCGGTGACGATGGCGCTCATGCCGTTGGCCGAGTCCGAGACGAAGGCGTCGACCGGCGAGGTCTCGCTCAGCCCCAGGTTCGGCCACTGCTGGACGTGCAGCCTCAGCGGCTCGCCATAGGCCAGCACGCTGGCGGCATGGACCGAGGCCACGCCCCCGGCGTCGGCCAGGAACAGGATCACATTCTTCGCACGGGCCCGGCTCTGGGCCTGTTCGACAGGCGGACGGGCCGCCGTCTGGGCCGAGGCGCCCCCAGAGGCCCCCCCCGAAGCACAAAGACCGATCGCAAGCGCGAGGGCGGAAACCAGGCGGAGAGAGGCAGGGGTCATGGGCGTCGGTCCAGCAAATCAGACAAGGCCGCCCGCGTCCCCCGAACCGCCCCCGCCTGTCTACCGCGAACCTGTGACAGTCGCCGTCGCCCGCCACGGCTCCGGACGGCTCAGCCCGCCTCGCCCGTGGCCGCGTCGATCCGCGCCTTCAGCCCGGCCTCGTCCAGCCCCTCGACCATGATCATCTTCAGCCGCGACTGCCCGCCCCGCTCCAGCACGACCGAGGACCGCGACACCCCCAGCGCCTTGGCCAGGAATTTCACCAGGGCGGCGTTGGCCTCGCCGTCCACCGGCCGGGCGCGCACCCGCACCTTCAGCACGGACCGGCCTTCGGGATCGGCGTCCCAGCCGTCGATCCGGTCGCCCGAGGCGCCGGGCTGCAGTTTGATCGGAAGTCGGGCCATGGGTCCTGCGCCAAACCAAAAGGGCGCGACGTCCGGCGTCGCGCCCTTTCCTTATCGGATCGTCGCTCCGAGCCTCAGCCCAGGGCGGACATCAGTTCCGGCACGGCGGTCTTGTAGTCGGCGACCAGACCGAAGTCCGCGACCTGGAAGATCGGGGCGTCCGGATCCTTGTTGATGGCGACGATGGTCTTGGAGTCCTTCATCCCGGCCAGGTGCTGGATGGCGCCCGAGATGCCGATGGCGATGTACAGCATGGGGGCGACCACCTTGCCGGTCTGGCCGACCTGATAGTCGTTGGGGGCGTAACCCGCATCGACCGCCGCGCGGCTTGCGCCGATGGCGGCGCCCAACTTGTCGGCCAGGGGCTCCATCACGGTGTGGAACTCTTCCGCCGAACCCAGGGCGCGACCGCCCGAGACGATGATCTTGGCGGCGCCCAGTTCCGGACGGTCCGACTTGACCATTTCCTCGGCGACGAAGGTCGTCTTGGGGGCCTCGGCGCCGGCGACGCTCTCGACCGGGGCCGAGCCGCCTTCGGCGGCGGCGGCGAAGGCGGTCGGACGCACGGTGATCACCTTCTTGGCGTCGCCCGACTGGATCGTCTCAAGCGCATTGCCGGCGTAGATCGGGCGCACGAAGGTATCAGCCGAGACCACTTCGACGATGTCCGAGATCGGGGCCACGTCCAGCTTGGCGGCGATCCGGGGGGCGAAATTCTTCCCGTCCGTGGTCGCGGGCGTCAGAATGGCGTCGTAGCCGCCGGCCAGCGGCAGGACCGTGGCCTCGACGGCCTCGGCCAGCACCTTGCCCAGGCCGGCGCTCTCGGCCAGCAGCACCTTGCGGACCCCGGCGATCTTGGCGGCGCCGTCGGCGACGGCCTGCGCGCCCTGGCCCACGACCAAAACGTCCACCTCGGACGACAGGGCCAGGGCGGCGGTCACGGTCTTGTGGGTGGTGTCGCGGACGGCCGAGCCGTCGTGATCGGCGATGACGAGGACGGCCATCTTACAGCACTCCTGCGGACTTGAGGGATTCGACCAGCTGGGCGGCGCTCTCGACCTTGACCCCGGCGGCGCGCTTGGGCGGCTCGGTGACCTTGACCACCTTCAGACGGTCGGCCACGTCGACGCCATAGTCGGCGACCGCCTTCATGGCGATCTCCTTCTTCTTGGCCTTCATGATGTTGGGCAGGGAGGCGTAGCGCGGCGTGTTCAGCCGCAGGTCCACCGTGACCACCGCGGGCAGTTCCGCCGCGATCGTCTGCAGGCCGCCGTCGACCTCGCGCGTCACCGTGGCCTTGCCGCCGTCAATGACCAGCTTGCCGGCGAAGGTCGCCTGGGGCCAGTCCAGCAGGGCGGCCAGCATCTGGCCCACCGCATTGTTGTCGCCGTCGATCGACTGTTTGCCCATCAGCACCAGGTCGGGCTTTTCTTCCTCGACCACGGCCTTCAGCAGTTTGGCGACCGCCAGCGGCTCCAGATCGGAGTCCGACTGGATCAGCACGCCCCGGTCCGCGCCCATGGCCAGGGCGGTGCGGATGGTTTCCTGGGCCTGGGTCACGCCGATGGAGACCACGACGATCTCGCTCGCCGTGCCGGCGGCGTGGTGTTCCTTGCCTTCCTTCAGACGAACCGCCTCTTCGACGGCGATCTCGTCGAAGGGATTCATGCTCATCTTGACGTTGGCCAAGTCGACGCCCGACTGGTCAGCCTTGACGCGGGCCTTGACGTTATAGTCGATCACCCGTTTGACGGGGACGAGAACCTTCATGGGTCTATCCGTGAATTCGCCTGAATGTAGGGGCAGGACATGGAGCGGTCGCGAAGGCCTGTCAACGTAACGCGGGGTCAAGCTCCCGTGCAAAACCCGCCTAACGGATGCTGAGATGAAGCGTTTTCTGACCTTTCCCCGCCTGTCGATGATCTTTCTGGGCCTGTTCGGCGTCGCCGTGGCGGGCGTTTTCGCGGTCCAGGCCTATTGGGTCACGCCGGGCGAACGCTGCGAGGCGGCGGGCAAATGGTACGATATGGACAACCGCATCTGCGCCCAGCCCATCTCCATCGCCCAGATCACCGGCCGGCCCAACGGCGTCTCGCGCGCCCAGGCCTCGGCCGAAAAGAATCGCGAACTGGTCCGTATCGAACACGAACTCGCCGCCCAGGACCGCGCCCGCGACGCCGAAATCGCCCGCCAGAAGGCCGCCCTGGCCGCCGCCCGTCCGGCGAACTGACGGCCTAAGGGCCAATCGACATTGGGCCTGCCGCCGTCCTGCCGGGCGGCGCGCAGCCGCCAACCCAAGAGAGGCGCCTCGGGCGTTGAAGACTATTCCATTGAGTGTCGGTCTTCCTTCCCGCGTCAGCGGAAGGGAAAACGTCTGGCGGCGGAACGCTGATTGAGGGCGGGTTCATCACAACGGGGCACGACGAGGTCACGGCGAACACGGCGCGTTCCGACGGCGTCGTGACCGCTGTGAATCCGCCGTGATCGCTGTGATGAACCCGGTCGCCGCATCAAGGCCTCTGACGCGGGAAGAGCGGCCTGACCGCAGTAGGCTGAATGTCGATTGAACCTAGGGCAGGGCGGCGAAGTCCACCACCAGAGGCTCCCGCTCCAACAGGGCGAGGATGCGGCGAAAGGCCGCCTGATCCAGCGCCGTGGTGGCGGTGTTGGTCAGGGGGTGGAAGTTGACGATCTCGGCCTCCCACAGCCTCCGGTCCAGGACGAAGGTCACGCGCCGCTCGGCGTCGTTGATCAGCGCCAGCGCCGTGACCGAGCCGGGGCGGACCCCGAGGGTTTCGAACATCAGGGTTTCGTTTCCGAACGAGAGCCGGCCTGATCCCATGGCGGCGGCGGCGCGTTTCAGGTCGATCATCGTGTCCTGACGGGCCGAGATCAGCCACAGCCGGCCCCTATGATCCTTCAGGAACAGGTTCTTGGTGTGGGCGCCGGGCAGGGCGGCCTTCAGCTCCAGACCTTCTTCGACGCGGAAGACCGCCGGATGGTCGTGGGTCTGATGCGCGACGCCCTTTTCGGCGAACCAGGCCAGAAGGCGGTGGCGGTCGAAAGCCGGGTCGTTCATCTCGGTCGTTCTCATGGTTGAGTGGCCGCCGATCGGGCGTTAGGAACAGGGCCATGGTCGATACAGCGCCCGCCCGCCAACTGGAACTGGAATGCTATCCGATGACGGCCCGGCCGCCGGACCTCGTTCCGGGCCGCCAGTCGCGCAACTGGATGGACGCCTTCATCAGCCGCCATCCCTATCGGTGCCTGCCGCTGAACATGGCCAACACCACGGGCTGGGAGATCCTGTGCCCGTTCGGCTTCTCGGCCGAATGGAACGGCGGGCCGCGTCAGGAAGACATCGTCATCACGCCCGATCGGCCCCAGCACGACCTGGACCATTTCGTCACCTCCCACTTTTCGCGGGGGGTTCTGACCATGCATCCCCAGTATCTGTTCCGCACCCCGCCGGGCTGGGGCATGATGTGTTCGGGTTCGCCCAACCATGTGAAGGACGGAATCCAGCCCCTGGTCGGGCTGATCGAAACCGACTGGCTGCCCTTCCCCTTCACGATGAACTGGATCTTCACCCGGCCGGGCCGCGTGACCTTCGAACGGGGCGAACCCTTCTGCTTCATCAATCTGATCGAGCACAAGAAGGTCGAACAGTTCCAGCCGGTGATCCGGACCCTGCAGTCCAATCCCGTCATGAAGGGTCAGTTCGAGGCCTGGAACCGCGCCCGGACGGACTTCAACCAGCGTCTGGCCAGCGGCGACCCGGACGCGGCCAAGGAGGCGTGGCAGCGCTATTATTTCAAGGGCGAGGTGCCCGAGGATCTGGGCGCGGCGCCGGCCACCCATTCCAACAAGCGCCGGCTCAAATCGCCCCGCGTCGGCTGACCGAAAGGCCCGCCCCATCCGCGCGGCGGACGGGGCGGTTCGACGTCAGGCGCCGGGCCGGGTGACGCGCGAGCCCAGGTTCTGGATCACCTCGCGGGCGTCGAAGGCGTTGGGATCGCCGGCGGGCTTGGGACCGCGACCCATGATGATTTCGGCGCTGGCCTCGTAGCGGTCGATCTGGCGGGTGTCGATGTCCTGCGGACCCCAGGGGCCCCAGCGATCCCAGGGGCTCCAGAAACCGCTCCGGTAATAGCGCCAGGACGGACCCCAGTAGGGGCCGTAGAAGCGGGAATAGGGGCCGTAGAAGGGGTCGGGCGTCGAGACGAAGCGGGTGTCGCGTTCGGTCGCGCGGTTGACGGTGGCGAACCAGTCATAGCCGCTTTCGACCGTCAGCTCGGCCGAGCGCAGCAGCAGGGACATTTCCACCTGTTCGCGCGAGGTCACCGAATTGCCTGCAAAGGTCACGCGATAGCGGTTGCTCTCGACGCGCTGTTCGGAATAGCCGCCGCGCTGACCGTTGTAGCCGGCGGGCTGATAGGGGGTGGCGGTGGCGCAGGCGGCCAGGACGAGGCCGGCGACGGCCGTCGTCGCCAGCACCTTGAGCGCGGACGTCGTTCTTGAGGGGGCTTTCATGAAATCAACTCCTTGATCGCCCATTCGGGCGCGCTGCCGGCTGAACGGGGCATGAACGAGCCTGTTCCCTCGGCACTCTAGACCGAAGCTCGACCGCGTCCAGACCTGCAGGAGCTAGGCTTGCAGGCGCGAAACGATCAGGACCGCGGCGGTCAGCAGCAAGAGGCCGACGAAGAGGCCGAAGCCGCGGCGGAACCGGGGCGTCTGCATCCGCCGCGACAGGGCGGCGCCGGACAGGGCGTAGGCGCTCATCGACGTCAGGTCCATGCCGATCACGGCCAGGGCGAACAGGGCCAGTTGCGGCGCCACAGGGCGGGAGATGTCCAGAAACGGCGGCAGGACGGCGGTGAAGAACAGAATGGCCTTGGGATTGGCGATCTGGACCATGAAACCGTCCAGAAAGGCGTTGCGGCTCTTGTGGATTTCGACGGCCTCGGGCTCGGCGGCCGTGGCGAAGGCGCCGCGCAGAGCCTTCAGCCCCAGCCAGGCCACATAGAGGGCCCCCAGGACGGCGATCAGGTGAAAGACCTGGGGGAAGGCCTTGACCAGGGCGCCCAGGCCCAGGGCCGCCGCGCCGAACCAGACCAGGGTCGCCGTATTCATCCCGACCACGCCGATCAGGGCCGGGGCGCGCCCCCGCTCCACCCCGGCGGCGACGGCGAACAGATTGGCGGGGCCGGGCGTGATCGCCATCACCACCATCACCCCCAGAAAGGTCAGATAGAGGTGCGGGTCGACGGGCAGGGCGGACATGCGGCGTCGTGTCGCTGCATCGGCACCAGTGGTCAAGGCCTGTGAGGCGCGCCTTGCGTCCTATCGTGCGCGAGGCGCCTTGGGCGGGGCGGGCGGTTCAGGCGCCTCGGGGGCCTCGGGCGCTTCGGCCTCTTCCGGCGCTTCGTCCGCCTCGGTCAGCACGGCGTCTTGGGCCTGGTCCAGCGCATATTGGGCGATCAGCCCATAGGTCTCCATCTGTTCGGGATCGGGATTGGTCCAGGCGCTGTTGCGGGCGATGCCGGTTCCGGCCGCCAGACCCTGCTCCATCGCCTGTTTCACCTCGGGATCGTTCAGCGCCTCCTGAACCAGGGCGTCGACGTCGATGTCCTTCAAGGCCTCGGCCGCCGCCTCGGAGGCGTGGCGCGTGGCCTCGGCGGTGAAGGCGGCCACGTCCGGCGCATATTCGGACCAGAGGGCGGCGATCCTTTGGCCGCGCACGGCCTCGTCCAGGCTCTCGTCTTCGGAAATCGCTTCGGCGCGCTTGCCGAAGGCCTCCATCCGCGCCTCGAAGGCGGCGGCCGCCGTCTCCAGACGGGCTTCAGCCTTCGACTCGGCGGCCTCGGCCCGGTCTTCCTGAGGGGAGGCCAAGGCGCCGGCGAATGCGCAGGACAGGGGCGACAGGGCCAGGGCGGCGGTCAGGCTGAGCAGGCGGATCATGGGAAATCTCCCTTTGAATGACCCGCGCAAACTCCGCCGTCGGCCGCCCCGTCTCAAGTGAAATCGCGGTAAGGCGACTATTGGGCCGCAGGCGCCGGCTCGGTCTTACCGGCTACGGCTTGCTGGACACCCTCGCGGAACTGTTCGGGAATGGCGCGGATCGACTGGCCGGCCGCCGTCGACGCCGTGAGAAGCTCCGTCTTGCGCGCGGCGTTTTCGGGCTTTTCGGCCTCGGCCTTGAAAAAGGCCTCCACCTCTGCGGCGAAGGCGTTCATCCCCGGCGCGTGCCGGTCGATCACGGCGTAGGCGGCGGCCGTCTTGGCGGCGGCGTCCTTCGTGGCGTCGCCCAGAATCGCCTCGAGTTCGGTGTTCATCTGCTCCAGATCGGCCTCAAAGGCCTCAGCCTTGGCCTCCAGGGCCGCCTCTTCCGGGCTCTGGGCCTCCGCTTGGGTCTCCGCTTGGGCCTGTGCAGGGGCAGGCGCAGCGGCTTGGGCGGCGGCCAGCGCCGGGGCGGCGAGGGTCAAAACGGCCAGGGCCGCGACGGAGGACAGAAGACGCATGGCCATGGACCTTTGGGCTGGAGGCGGCGGGATCGCCGCAGGGACGAGGCCGTCGCCTGTGAGGCTCAGACTTCAAACACCCGATACGGCTTTTCCCCCAGAGACCGCAACACCGGCAGAGCCACGTTATAGACGGGCACGCCCCGATTGGTGCGCCCCTCCGGCCCGCCGCGATGGGCGTGGCCGTGCGCCACCAGGCTGATGTTGTCGTATCGGTCGATGGTTTCGGCCAGGCGCGACGAGCCCAGGAAGGCGTGGATTTCGGGCGGCTCGCCCATCACCGTCTCGACCACGGGCGCATAGTGCAGCAGGACGACCGACCGCTCGGTGCGCAGCATGCGGATGGAGTTTTCGATCAGATTGGCGTCCTCGACCGCCTCCTGGACGAAGGTCTTGACCGCCGCCTCGCCGAAGGCGCTCAACATATAGCGGCCGAAGCCGCCGACGAACCCCTTCCCCCCGGCGAAGCCCACTCCGTCGATCTCATAGGCCTGGCCGGTCAGCATGCGGACCCCGGCGTCCGCCAGCATCCTGGCGACCTGATCGGGCTGGCCGCATTCGTGTTCGTGATTGCCCAGAACGCCCACCATCGGAATGCGGCACAGCCGCAGATCCTCCAGCAGCCGCTCCACCTCGGCCGTCTTGCCGTAGTTGACCAGATCGCCGCACAGGCACAGCACGTCGGCCTCCTCCGACACACGTTCGAACAGATCGCGATAGGGGCGGCGCGCGTCCTCGCCGACGTGCAGATCGCCCACGGCGGCGACGCGCATCTTCTTGGCCGGTCCCGGCTCCAGCCCCGGCTGGGGCGTCTGTCCAGAGGCGGGGGAAGGCGCGGAGGAAGGGGGT
>NZ_JBWKZJ010000021.1:0-49444 GCF_059424365.1 Brevundimonas sp. GW456-12-10-14-LB3 | reverse complement strand
GACCGACACCGCCCCCTCCGCTCCTCCGCCGCCGGCCGCCGCCCCTGCCGCGCCCGAACCCCGCAAGCGCGTCCTCTGGGCCGTGGTGGCGGCCGCGGTGGCCGTCTTCGCCGTCGGACTGGTTCTCTACGCCTGGCGGCTGCCGCCCTTCACCGGCCATATCCAGCGCACGGACAACGCCTATGTGCGCGGCCAGGTGACGATCATCAGCCCCCAGGTCAGCGGCTATGTGACCGCCGTCCCGGTTCAGGACTTCCAGACCGTCCAGCAGGGCCAGCTCCTGGCCCAGGTCGACGACCGCACCTATCGCCAGCGCCTCGAACAGGCCGAGGCGGCGCTCCACTCGGCCGAGGCGGCCCTGTCCAACTCGACCCAAACCCAGGCGTCCGCGCGGGGCACGGTGGCGCAACAGCGCGCGGCCATCGCCGCCGCCCAGGCGACCCTGACCCGCGCCCAGGCCGACGCCGACCGCGCCCGCACGCTGAAGGCCGGCGGCTGGGTGTCGCAATCCAATGTGGACATCGCCGTCGCCGCCCTGCGCAGCGCCCAGGCCCAGCTGGCCCAGGCCCAGGCCGCCGAGGGCGTGGCCCAGACCGGCGTAACCTCCGCCGTGGTCAACCGCGACAGCCTGGCCGCCGCCGTCGAAAACGCCCGCGCCGCCGTCCGCCTGGCCCAGATCGACCTGGCCAACACCCGCATCGTGGCCCCCCGCTCCGGGCGGCTGGGCGAGATCGGCGTGCGCCAGGGCCAGTATGTCACCGCCGGCTCCCAGCTGATGGGCCTGGTCCCCGACGTCGTCTGGGTCACGGCCAATATGAAGGAGACCCAGATGCGCGACATCCGCGTCGGTCAGCCGGTCACGGTCACGGTCGACGCCCTGGGCGGCCAGGAACTGACCGGCCGCGTCGAACGCATCGCCCCCGCCGCCGGCAGCGAGTTCAGCGTCATCCGCCCCGACAACGCCACCGGCAACTTCACCAAGGTCGCTCAGCGGATCCCCATCCGCATCCGGCTGGATTCCGGTCAACCGGCCCTGGAGCGCCTGTCGCCCGGCATGTCGGTGGTGGCCAGGGTGGATACGGGGGCTACGTAATAAGCTGCAATCCACCTGACTGCATTTTGCCCACACTACCCCTAGCGCGGCCAAACAGAATCTCTATGGTTGCAATCATAGGTACCCAGGGGGAGATTATGTCGAAGTTGCCTGCACCACAAAAGGGGTCCGTCGCGAGAGGTCCGGTACGCAAAGCCCGAGGCGGCGCGGAAAACGACCTAAAGGGCGCTAAGGATGAGGCCGATAAGCGCGATTCCGAAGAAGCGCTTTCAGTACCCGCCTATTACGTCAATACGGTGCATGTAATGGGCGGAACGAACATAGTAAGGGTGGCTTTTGGAGAGTCAGCGCCTGGAGCAACTCGCTATTGCACAGCTGTCGCCTTAAGCCCTGGCAATGCACGAACACTTGCCGACACCCTGAAGCGAGTGGCAGATTTTTCTGAGCAGAGCGACAGCGATGAAGACTAGTCGCAAACGCGCGCACGAGAGATGGGGAATTACAGACAATGAGATCGGCGATCAGTACTCAAATCTCTCCGCTGGGGCTGCTGTTTCGAGGCCGTACCTGTCAGAATGGATCGCCTCCGGCCCGCTCGACTTACGCCCTTGGGATCAACTTCCAGAGCAGCTAGTATCGCGTCATGATCCTAGGCGCGCCGAAAAATTGACACCGGGCTACGGTAAGGACGGCTTAATGAGCGACGCAATCTCCCGTGAAGAAGCTGAACTCCGCGCTAAGCTGACAGAAGCCCAAACCGATAAAAAATTTTCTGACCTTTTGGGAGAATTCAAGGTCACGCAAGCCACGGTGCTGGGTGAGATTAAGAATCTGAACACTTTGGTCGGAGAAGCAAAGAAAGCGGCTGAAGATGCAGAACAGCAAGCACGGCTAACGCGCTGGAATACAATTTTTCTAGTTTTAGGCATGTTCGCCGCTATCGTCGCGCTCTTGGCTTTTGGTGGACAGATCTTTTCGATGGCAAAAGATCTTTTTGAGATGGGAGCTTCTTCCAACGTCAAGTAAATTGCCTAGGCATCGAGTCACGTGAGACCGTCTAGTCCCCATTTCTTGCTTGGCGTTCAAGCTCATGGCTTGGTTGGCTTGTTGAGGGGGCTAACGGAACCCACCCCCTGCCCCCCGCGCTCCCTCATCAGCAAGGGAGACCATCATGGATGACATTCAGACCGAGGGCCGCAAGAAGAACGGCGCTGAGCCGTTGGGCAAGCCGGACGCCCTGACGCCAGAGGCAGACGTGAAGAAGGTGGGCGACCAAGAGCGGCGCAGCGCCGGGCCCGACGGGCCTGATGCGGCCGAAGTGGGCGACACCTTCAAGCGACAGCCCTGATCGTCCCGGCCTGATCACTCCGGTTTGATTTCTCTCATGACCGGCCGGACGACAGGCGCGCGGCCAGCAGATGCACGTCGTGCGCCCGCATCCGTTCGAAATTGCCCAGACCCAGGGCCAAGGCGCGCATCACCTCGGTCTGGCGGGTGTGTTCGGGATGCTGCGGCAAGGACGCCTCGGCCGGCGCCAGCTCCGCATCCAGCTCGGCCATCATATCGGCCAGAATTCCGTCATTCATCTGATCCTCCGTCACGCCGCCGACCGCCGCAGTCGGTTTAAGCACGAGGAGAACAAATTAGGAACACGACACGCCGACGTCCTTGTGGACGATTGTGACTCTCGACGCACGAACGCCGGCGGCCCGAAGGACCGCCGGCGGCCTGCCTTCACTCCCCCCAAGGGACGGAGGATTTTCTCTCGTCAGCTCTCGGCCTGCCAGCCGCCGGCGAGGGCGCGGAACAGGGCGATCTGGTAGGTGGTGACCAGGGCGTCGGACTGGGCCAGGGCGGCGTCGGCGGCGGCCTGGGTGCGTTCGGCGTCCAGCACCACCAGGAAGCTGTCGGCGCCGGCGTTGAAACGCTGACGCGACAGGGTGGCGGCGCGGGCGGCCTGGTCCCGCGCCTCGGTCAGGGCGGCGCGGCGGTCCAGTTCGTTGGCGTAGTTGCTGAGCGCCGTCTCGGTCTCCTGCAGGGCCGTCAGAACCGTCTGGTCGAAGGTCGCCAGGGCGGCGTCCGAGCGGGCGCCGGCGGCCTGGATCTGGGCGCGGGCGGCGAAGACGTTGGGGAAGGACCAGCTGATCAGCGGACCGAAGCTGAAGCGATAGTTCTGGTCGTCGCCCAGTTCGCTCGACTCCAGCGCCGTCGAGCCGAAGGAGCCGCCCAGGCTGATCTGCGGATAGAGGTTGGCGGTCGCCACGTTCACGCGGGCGGCGGCGGCGGCCAGATTGGCCTCGGCCTGACGCACGTCGGGACGACGCGCCAGCAGAGCCGCGCCGTCGCCGACCGGTATCGGCCGGCTGAGCTGCGGCGGCCGGACGCAGGCGGCGGCGGCCTGATCGGCCTCGGCCGGGGTGCGGCCGGTCAGGGTGGCCAGTCGGAACAGGGCCTCGTTGCGCGACGCCCGCAGGGTCGGCAGGGTCGCCGCCGTCTGGGCCAGGGCCGCGCGGGCGCTGGCCACGTCCAGGCCGGTGCCCGCCCCGCCGTCGAGCAGGGTCTGGGTCAGGTTGGCGGTATTGCGCTGCAGCTCCAGCGTCCGTTCCGCCACCGCGATCTGGGCGTTGGCCGAGCAGACGTCGGCATAGGCGCGGGCCGTCTCGGCCGCGACCGAGACCTGGACCGTGGCAAGAGCCGCCTCGGCCGCGCGGGCGTCGGCGCGGGCGGCGCGGATGGTGGATTCCACCCGTCCGAACAGATCGACCTCGTAGCTGGCCGCCAGACCGACGTCATAGGTGTCGATCTCGGGGGCGTCCTCGCCGGCGGGCAGGCCGGTGACGGTGGCGGCCGAGGCGCGGCTGCGCTGGGCCTGAGCGCTGGTCGTTGTGCTGGGGAAGCGGCCGACGCGGGCTTCGGACAGGGACGCTCGAACCGCGCGCAGATTGGCGAAGGCCGCCTCCAGCTCGTTGTTCTCGGCGAAGGCCTGACGGATCAGGCCGTCCAGGGTCGGATCGTCGTACAGCCGCCACCAGTCGTCGCGGGCCGGGGCCGCGGCGGTCACGGCCGGATTGGCCGCGCCGACGAAGCCGCCGGTCCCCGAGGTCGGCAGAGCCGCCTCGGGCGCCTTGGGCCCGACCGCGCAGGCGGCGAGCAGGGCGCCGGCGGCTGCGGCGGTCAGGAAGCTGAGGGTCTTGGTGCGGGTCATCAGATGTCCCCTCCCCGACCCGTGGCCGGAGCCGGCGCATTAGGATCGGTCAGGCTGGAAGTTTGATCGTAACGGACGGTCTCGGCGCCGGTGGGCGTCGGCGTCTTGCCCTGCGGCAGTTTGGACGACAGCCAGCGGGTGACGACATAGAAGACCGGGGTGAAGATCAGGCCGAAGAAGGTCACCCCCAGCATGCCGGAGAAGACCGCCGTGCCGAGCGACTGGCGCATTTCGGCGCCGGGCCCGCTCGCCAGCATCAGCGGCACGACGCCGAGGATGAAGGCGAAGGAGGTCATCAGGATCGGGCGCAGACGGGTCCGGGCCGCGGCCACGGCCGCGTCGAACCGGTTCATGCCCTGCTCTTCTTCAGCCTGTTTGGCGAACTCCACGATCAGGATGGCGTTCTTGGCCGCCAGCGCGATCAGAACCACCAGGCCGATCTGGACCAGGATGTTGTTGTCCAGCCCCCGCAGGTTCACACCGATGATGGCGGCCAGCAGACACATGGGCACGATCAGGATGACCGCCAGCGGAAGCGTGAAGGCTTCATACTGGGCCGCCAGCACCAGGAAGACGAAGACCACGGCCATCAGGAAGATCATGGTCGCGCCCGAACCGGCCGCCTTCTGCTGGTAGGCCAGCTCGGTCCACTCGTAGGTGAAGCCTTGCGGCAGGGTGCTGGTCGCCATCTGCTCCATGACCTGCAGGGCCTGGCCGGAGGAGACCCCCATGGCCGGGTTGCCCTGCAGCTCGGACGCCGGGAACAGGTTGTAGCGGACCACGCGCGACGGGCCGGAGTCATTGACCAGATTGGCCACCGACCCGATCGGCACCATGGCCCCACTGGAGGAGCGGGTCTTCAGGTTGGCGATGTCGGCGATGTCGTCGCGGTACTGGGGCTCGGCCTGGGCGGTCACCCGATAGGTGCGGCCCAGAAGGTTGAAGTCGTTGACGTAGGACGAGCCCAGATAGACGCCGAGGGTATCGAAGACGGCGCTGGGCTGGACGCCCATCATCAGGGCCTTGTCGCGATCGACGTCGGCCGAGATGCGGGGCGAGCCGGTGTTGTAGGTCGAGAAGACCTGGCTGACCTGATCCGGGGCCTGGGCGGCGGCGCCCATCATGGCGAAGGTCGCCCCCTCCAGCGCGCGATAGCCGGCGCCCGAGGTGTCCTGGATCATCATCTTGAAGCCGTTGCCGTTGCCCAGACCCTGGACCGCCGGCGGGGCGATGACGAAGATCTGCGCGTCCTCGATCTGACCCGTGGCCTGGGTGATGGCCCCGGCCAGGGCGGCGGCGGCCTCTTCCTTGGAGCGTTCTTCGAAGGGATCGAGGCGCACGAAGATGGTGGCGGCGTTCGATCCGAACGAGAAGCTGGCGCCGTCCAGGCCCGCGAAGGCCACGGTGCCGTTGACCCCGTCGGTGCCCTCGATGATCTGACGGGCGCGGGTCATCACCGCCTCCGTCCGGTCCAGGGAGGCGCCGGCCGGCAGCTGAATCACGCCGATCAGGAAGCCCTGATCCTGTTCGGGAATGAAGCCCGAGGGGGTGTCGACCAGACGCCAGGCGGTCAGGCCCAACAGACCGGCGTACAGGATCAGCACGATGCCGACCGTGCGCACCAGACGCGCCGTCAGACGACCATAGCGGTCCGACAGCCAGTCGAAGCCCTCGTTGAACTTCCGTCCGCCCCAGCCGACGTAATAGACGGCGGTCCCCAGGACGCCGGGCTTGCGCACCGGGCCGTGGTCCTTGTCGTGCGGCTTCAGCAACAGGGCGGCCATGGCCGGCGACAGGGTCAGGGAGACGAACAGGGAGATGACCGAGGCCGAGGCGATGACCACGGCGAACTGGCGGTAGAAGATGCCCGGAATGCCCGGCACGAACATGGTCGGCACGAACACCGACACCAGCACCAGGCCGATGGCGATCAGGGCGCCCGAGACCTCCTGCATCGATCGATAGGCGGCTTCCTTGGGCGACAGACCCTCGCTGATCGCCCGCTCCACATTCTCGACCACGACGATGGCGTCATCGACGACGATGCCGACCGCCAGAACCAGAGCGAACAGGGACAGGGAGTTGATCGAATAGCCGAGCGCCAGCTGCACTGCGAAGGTGCCGACCAGGGCGACCGGGATGGCCACGATCGGAATGATGGCCGCGCGCCAGGTCTGAAGGAAGACCATGACCACGATCACGACCAAGACCACGGCCTCGATCAGGGTGTGCTGAACCGACTCAACCGAGGCGGCGACAAATTCGGTGGGGTTGTAGGGCACCGAGACCTGCATCCCGGCCGGCAGTTCGGCCTTGACGGCCTCGACCTCGGCCAGGACCCGATCGGCGGTGCCGAGCGCATTAGCGCCCGGCTGCTGCACGATGGCCAGGCCGACGCCGCGCTGGCCGTCAAAGAAGCCGCGAATGCCGTAGTCCTGGGCCCCCAGTTCGATCCGCGCCACGTCGCGCAGATAGGTGACACGGCCCTCGCTGTCGGTCTTCAGAACGACGTTGGAGAACTGGTCGGGATCGGTCAGACGGCCTTGGACCTGGACCGGCAGTTGGAAGGCCGAGGCGCTGTTCGGGAAGGGCGGCTGGCCGATGGAGCCGGCGGCGGCCTGGACGTTCTGGGCCCGCAGGGCGGCGACGATGTCCGGCCCGGTCAGGCCGCGCTCGGCCGCCTTGGCCGGGTCGATCCAGACCCGCATCGAATAGTTGCCGCCGCCGAAGACCTGGACCGCGCCCACGCCTTCGATCCGCAGCAGGCGGTCCCGCAGGGTCGAGTTGGCGTAGTTGCCGACATAGTCGTTGTTCAGCGAGCCGTCGGGCGAGGTCAGCCCCAGGATCATCAGGAAGCCGCTCTCGGCCTTGTTGACGACCACGCCGGTTTGGCGGACCGCCTCGGGCAGACGCGGTTCGGCCAGGGCCACGCGGTTCTGGACGAGCACCTGGGCGGCGTCCAGATCGGTGCCCGGCTGGAAGGTGACGGTGATCGCCACCGCCCCGTCCGAGGTGGACGAGGAGGTGATGTAGAGCATGTCCTCGACGCCGTTCACCTCCTGCTCGATGGGGGCGGCGACGGTCTCGGCCAAGGTTTCGGCCGAGGCGCCGGGATAGGCGGCGTTGATGGTGATCGTCGGCGGCGCGATCTCCGGATACTGCGACAGGGGCAGCAGCGGATAGGCGAAGACGCCGACAATGGTGATCACCACCGCGATCACGGCCGCGAAGATCGGCCGGTCGATGAAGAAGCGGGATATGTTCATGGCTTAGTCGCCGGTCGAAAGGCTGGTGGCGAACGAGGCGGTGGAGGCCGGGGCCGCCTGGGTGACCGGGGCGTCCGGCGCCTGTTGGGCGACGGGTTGGATCTTGCCGGTCTTGGGCGTGACCTTGGAGCCCGGCTGGGCGGCGCGTTGCAGGCCGGCGATGATGACGCGGTCGGTCGGGGCCAGACCCGACTTGATCACGCGCAAACCTTGGACGATCGGACCCAGTTCGACGGGCTTGGTCGTGACCGACCCGTCGGCGTTGACGACCGAGACGACGCGGCGCGCCTGATCGGTGCCGACGGCGGTGTCGGGCACCAGCAGGGCGTCATAGGAGCCGGCGCCGGCGACCTGGGCGCGGCCGAACAGGCCGGGCCGCAGGAAGCCGTCGGCGTTCGGCACAATGGCGCGCATGCGGATCACGCCGGACGAGGTGTCCAGGGCGTTGTCCGAAAAGTCCAGCCGGCCGGTGCGGGTGAAGCCGCTCTCGTCCTGCAGGCGGATGCGAACCGGGGAGCCCTGGCTGGCGCCGCCGTCTCGCATATATTTCAACAGCACCGCTTCCGAACCGTCGAAGACGAAGTGGATCGGACCGCCCGAGACGATGGTGGTCAGGACGTCGCCCGCCGAGGAGCCGCCGGCGACCAGATTGCCCGGATCGACGCGACGATCCGAGACCCGGCCCGAGGTCGGCGCCGTGACGCGGGTGTATTCCAGGTTCAGCTGGGCGGTGCGAACGGCGGCGTTGGCCGCCGCGAGATTGGCCTGGGCCGCATCGACCGCCGCCTTGTTGGCGTCATATTCGGCCCGGGAAACGGCCTGGGAGGCCAGCAGGGTCTCGCTGCGCGCCAGATTGGCGCGGGCCAGGGTCAGCTGCGACTGCATCTGAGCGACCTGGGCCTGGGCCTGGGCCAGGGCGGCCTGGGCGGGGCGCGGGTCCAGGGTGAAGAGCAGCTGGCCCTTCTGGACCATCTGGCCGTCGCGGAAATGGACCGCCTGGATATAGCCGCCGACGCGGGCGCGGACATCCACGCTCTCGATCGCTTCGAAGCGTCCCGTGAACTCGTCCCAGTCCACCACCTTCTGCTGCAGAGGCGTGGCCACCGTCACCGGCGGGGCGCCGCCGGGCGCCTGGCCCTCGGCCTTGGGGGAACATCCATAAAGCGCGCCCGTCACCATGACGGACACGGCCGCAATCTTCAGCCCGCGCATCTGCGCAATCTCCCTGTCGGAGGTAAATCCCTGTCGTGCGGATGAGGACCGGTGGGGAGCCGGCCTTGTCAACGCATGGTGACTTAATGGGTGGCGTCGTGACGCTTGTCAACAGGCGTTGACAAAGCCATATGGAGGCTACGGTTATTCATTCTGGAGTGTCGCCCCCTTGTTATGTCCCGGCCCCCGCCCGAGGAACGCCGCCGCCACCCGCACGGCCATCCTCGAAGCAGCACGCGACCGTTTCGCGGCCGAGAGCTATGACGATGTGGGCATGCGCGACATCGCCCGCGACGTCGGCGTCGATGCGGCCCTGATCAGCCGCTATTTCGGCTCCAAGGACGATCTGTTCCTGGCGGCCCTGGACAGCTGCAGCGACGGCAGCACCCTGATGTCGGGCGACAAGTCCGAGTTCGGCCGGCGCGTCGCCCACGAGATCGTCTTCGAGCCCAAGAAGGCTGAAAAGCTGAAGGGCATGGCGATCATGCTGCGCTCCATCGGCTCGAACAAGGCCGCTGAAATGGTTCAGAACACCTGCACGGCCCGCTTCTTCGGCCCGCTTGAGGAATGGATCAGCGGACCAGACGCCCGGGTCCGCGCCCGCCTCTTGGCCGGTTTCATCATGGGGATGTCGGTCAGCCGCGAACTGGGCGGCGGCAGTTTCAACATCGACCAGGCCGACTGCGAAAAGATGCGCGACCGCCTGGCCCCGATCCTTCAGGGCCTGATCGACGGCTGACCGTCCGCGCGGAATTGAAAAGGGCGCGGAGATGGCTCTCCGCGCCCTTTGTCGTGTCTGAAGACCGGCCTCAGTGCGAGACGGTGGTCGTCACCTCGGTCTTGGCCTTGGTGCGGATGCAGGCCACGGCGAAGATCGTCAGGCCGACATAGCCCAGCATCGGCACGACGAAGGCCGGCTGAAGCGCGCCAGCGGCGTCGGCGATGCGCGCCGCCACCTGGGGCAGCAGGGCGCCGCCGATGATGCCGAAGACCAACAGGCCCGAGGTGGCCGAGGTGGGGGCGGTGGACCGCTCCAGGGTCAGGGTGAAGATGGTCGGGAACATGATCGAGTTGAACAGGCCGATCGACAGGGCCGCATAGGCCGCCGTCGGTCCGCCGATCCGGCTGACGACGAAGCAGAGGACCGCCGCCGTCACGGTGCAGACCGCCAGGACGATTCCCGGCCGGACCTGGGTCAGAACGAGCGAGCCGATGAAGCGGCCGACCATGGCGCCGCCCCAGTAGAGGGCGACCATCTTGCCCGCCGTCTCGATCGGCGCGTTCAGGGTCTCGGGGCTTTCGAGGAAGTTGGTCAGCATGCCGCCGATGGCCACTTCAGAACCGACGTAGAGGAAAATGGCCAGGGCGCCGAAGATCGCCCAAGGCGAGGTCAAGGCCTTCAGCGGCGAGACCGCCTGGGTGGCGGCCGGCGCCGCTGCATTGATCTTCTTGCGGGCGGTGAAGATGAAGAAGGCCACCACGGCGAAGAAGGCGCCCATGCCCAGGAAGGCCATGTCGATGCTGCGCAGCGACTGGGTGCGGGTGGCGGCCGTGACCACGGCGCCGGCGGCGAAGACGCCGCCCGTCAACAGGACGTGCGACCCCAGCCACGGACCGACCGTGGTGCCCAGGGAGTTGAAGGCCTGGGACAGATTCAGACGGCTGGAGGCGCCCTTGGGCGCGCCCAGTTCAGCCACCAGCGGATTGGCCGCGACCTGAAGCAGGGTGACGCCCGAGGCGATGACGAACAGGGCGATCAGCACGCCCGGATACCAGTCGGCGGCCGTGGCGGCCGGCACGATCAGACAGCCCGCCACCATGACGACCAGGGCGCCGATGATCGAACGGCTGTAGCCCAGCCGGCCCAGCACCGCCGCCGCCGGCAGGGACATCAGCCCATAGGCGATGAACCAGGCGAAGGTCGTCAGAAAGGCCTCGGCGTTGTTCAGATCGAACACCCGCTTCACCGCCGCGATCAGCGGATCGATCAGCGAGGTGGCGAAGCCCCAGGCGAAGAAGAGCGTGGTGACATAGGCGAAGGCCAGGCCTGTGCCCTGACGTCTTGCGGCCTCTGGTGCGGACATGAATATTCCCCCTTACGGATGATACGAAGACGCCGCGCTGTGCCCGCGCGGTTCTGGTCGCCTTGGTTCGGCCATAGCGGACGCGCCGTCCAGCGGAAAAAGGGCGCCTGTAACCAAACTTTGGCGCGCAGTGGGCCCACAGAAGAAAAAGGCCGCCTCGTTTCCGAGGCGGCCACAGTTTGCTCAGGGGAGAAATCAGAAGCGGTAGTTCATGCCCACCGCGAAGGTCCGGCCGTAGCTCTGATAGTCGATGGTCCGGCGCTCATCGCCGTTTTCGAAGGTCTTGAACGGCTCGTCGGTCAGGTTGTTGACCTGGGCCAGGATCGACAGGCCTTCCAGCGGACCGGATTGGAATTCGTAGCCGATCTGGGCGTCGACCACGGTTTCCGCCGCGACCGACCGCAGGGTGCGGCCGTTGCCGAAGCCGGCGACCTCGCCCAGGAAGTCCGACCGGTAGCGACCCGAGACCCGCGCCTGGAAGCCGTAACGCTCATAATAGAGGGTGCCGTTGACCACCGTCTCCGACAGGCCCGGCAGGGTGGTCGGGGCCTGGGTCGGGTCGGGCTGGACCTCGCTGTCGGTCGCCGAGGCGCTGAAGACGCCCCCGAAGCCTTCGAGCGCGGGGTGGAGCAGGTCGAACGGAGCCGACACCGAGAACTCCAGACCCTTGATCCAGCCGCCGTCGCCGTTGTCCGGCGCACCGACCAGACCTTGGCGCAGAGCCGGTTCGGGGTTGGTCGGCGAGATCACGCCGATCGGATAGCCGCTGAAGTCGAAGATCTGGTTGCGGTTATAGACGTAGGTTTCGAGGTGTTTGTAGAAGCCGGCCAGCGAGACATAGCCTCGGCGGTTGGCGAAATACTTCTCGAACGACAGGTCCGCGACGTCGGCGATATAGGGCCGCAGTTCCGGATTGCCGCCGCCGCCGCCCCACGGCGAACGGTTGATGTCCGTCGATTGGGCCAGGCTGGTGTTGTAGCTGTAGTTCCGCGAGGCGCGCATGTCGTCCATCCGCGGACGCGCCAGGGTGCGCGAGACCGCAAAGCGGGCGAACATGTCGTCGCCGACCTCCAGGATGAAGTTGGAGCTTGGCAGGATCTCCAGATATTCCGCACCGCCGTTGACGGCGACCGTTTCAGCAACGCCGGGGCCCACCTGCCGCGCCGAGAAGCCGCTGGAGCTCTGATCCGTATAGACGAACTGCATGCCGACATTGCCGGTCAGGGGCATGCCGAACAGTTCGTGGTCGATGTTGGCGCGGATATAGGCGGTAGAGACCTTTTCGGTCACTTCCCAGTTGCCGGCGGCGACGTCGGCGTTGGGATTGCGAACCCGATCCAGCAGGCCGCTGTTGACCACGCCCAGGGCGTCATAGCTCAGCACCTGCGAAATGCCGAGATAGCCCAGGTCGGTCGGGGCCAGCAGATATTCCGACGGCACGAACAGATCGCCGCCGCCGGGGACGCCGATATAGTACTGGTCGTTGACGAAGCTCTTGTTGCGCTCGGTATAGTTCAGGCCGAAGTCGATGGAGCTGAACGGGCTCTGGTGCAGAGTCCGCTTGGCGGTGATGCGGGCCGCCTTCAGCTCGTCCTCGATCGAGGGCGTGTTCATATAGCCGACCTGTCCGCCCGGAATGACGTCCGAGCCCCAGCCCTGGGCCGAGGTGATGCGGATCAGGCTGGCGTCGGCGTAGTCGAGCCGGCTGTTGAACCGGGTCACCCCGTCGTCGGTCAGTTCGAAGCCCAGGGTGTCCAGGGCGCCGTTGATGTTGCGGCCCGTCCCGGCGTTGGTCTCCAGGATGATGTCGTCACGCTCGACCTTCGAATAGCTGAGGTCCAGACCCAGGGTCCAATCGTCATTGGCGACGAATTCGGTATTCCAGCCCAGGGCGGTGATGTTGCTGTCGCGCTTGTTCAGGTCGTTGCGGACCACGCCCTTGATGTTGTCCCAGGTGCCGGCGACGATCAGGCCGTCTTCCACGGTGTAGCCGGGGCGCAGCGACGGCGCCGGACGGCAGACGGGCGAGGCGACGTTGACGGTGCAGTCGCCCGAAGAGCCGCCCCAGGCCAGCGGAAATTCGATGCCGCGCAGGACCTGGGTGTTCTTGAACTCGGAATAGAAGGCGTCGATCGTCGAATGGATGCGGTCGTTCGGGCGCCATTCCAGCACGCCCATATAGCCGTCGCGCTCCAGCTCCGAGGACATGACGTAGGGCTTGACGCCGCCGGTCAGCAGATTGCCGTCGGAATAGGTGGGATAGCCCCAGGCGTTGAACCGCTCGGACTGATAGGGCGAGCTCATATGGGCGTAGCCCAGGGCGACGCCCAGGGTGCCGTCCATGAACTGGTCGATGTAGGAGACGGTGTAGCGGTCGCCGCTGTCGGTCGTGCCCGAGTTCAGGGCGCCGATGTCGTTCCACTCATGCCGATAGTTCAGGGCGATTGCCTGACGGCCGTAGGCCAGGGGCCGCACGGTGCGCAGATCGACCGAGCCCGCCAGACCCTGACCCAGCAGGGCCGCATCCGGGGTCTTGTAGACGACGACGCTGCCCAGCAGTTCCGACGGGAACTGGTCGAATTCGACGCCGCGGTTGTCGCCGGTGGTGACCAGTTCGCGGCCGTTCAGCAGGGCGGTGGTGAAATCCGGGCCCAGGCCGCGGATGGAGATCTGCTGGCTGCGGCCGTCAAGGCGCTGCATCGTCACGCCGGGCAGACGCGCCAGGGATTCGGCGATCGAGACGTCCGGCAGCTTGCCGATGTCCTCGGCCGAAATGACTTCGACGATCGAGGTGTTGTTGGCCTTGGCCGAGATCGAGGCCTCGATCGAGCGGCGGATGCCGGTGACGACGATTTCGCCGACTTCGGTCGGCGCTTGGTCAGCCTGAGCGGCGGTGGTCGCGGTTTGAGCCTGCGCCGCCCCGACGGCGACGAAGGCGGCGGCGCCGACAGCAGCGCCCGACAGCAGGCGCACGCGCCGGTTAAGACGTTGAGACATGGTCATCCTCCCTGGGGCCGCCGCGATTCTGAATGTCGCAGCCGAAGCCTTCGCAAAAATATGCAAATCTTCGACAAGGTTGCAAGCCGTTAATGTGGACGACGCATTTTCGTCGCACGCCCCGAGGCCGCGAAAGCCCCATATACGCGGATTTACGGATCGATACGGCCAAGCTGTCGCTGCATCGCAGCATTCTAATCCGCGTTGACAGGCAGGCCTTGGACTGCAAAATCTTGCAAATCGATCTGGAAGGCTTTGCACTTTTCAGACAGGAGGACCGACAGGATGAGCCTTGCCCCCCGCAAGACGAACCGCGCCCGCGCCTTGGCCGCAGCGACGGCTCTGATGGCGAGCCTTTCGGCCCTGCCCTTTCAGGCCCGCGCCGAGGCCCCGGCCGCGTCGCCCGCAGCCGACGCCCTGACGGCGCTGCGTCAGCGTCCGCCGCAGGACGAGGTCATTTACTTCCTGCTGCCCGACCGGTTCGCCAACGGCGATCCCTCGAACGACCACGGCGGCTACGCCCCCGAGCGGCTGAAAAGCGGCTTCGATCCGTCGGACACCGACTTCTACCACGGCGGCGATCTCGCCGGGGTGACGCAGCGGCTGGACTATATTCAGGGCCTGGGCGCCACCGCCGTCTGGCTGGCCCCCGTGTTCAAGAACAAGCCGGTGCAGACGCACAACGGCTACACCGGCGCGGCGCACCACGGTTACTGGATCACCGACTTCACGGTCGTCGATCCCCATTTCGGCGACGAGGCGGCGATGCGGGCCCTGGTCGATGCGGCCCATGCGCGGGGCATGAAGGTCTATCTGGACATCGTCGCCAACCACACGGCCGACGTCATCCGCTACCGCGAATGCCCGGACAGGCCGTGCGAATACCGCAGCCGGGCCGACTATCCCTACACCCGCCGCGGCGGGGTGGACGGGGCGGCGATCAACGACGGCTTCGACGGGCGGGACTTCTCGCGCCTGACCCGGCCCGACTACGCCTACACCCCCTATGTCCCGGCGGGCGAAGAGACCGCCAAGGTCCCGGCCTGGCTGAACGACCCCATCCACTATCATAACCGGGGCGACAGCACCTTCGCGGGCGAAAGCTCGCTGGACGGGGACTTCGCCGGTCTGGACGACCTGCTGACCGAGGACCCCGTCGTGGTCCAGGGCATGATCGACATCTTCGGCGGCTGGATCGACAAGTACGGGATCGACGGCTTCCGCATAGACACCGCCCGCCACGTGAACCCAGAGTTCTGGCAGGCCTTCATCCCCGCCATGCTGGAGCGGGCGCGGGCCAGGGGCATTCCGAACTTCCACATCTTCGGCGAGGTCTACGACCCCGACCCGGCGGTGACGGCGCGGTTCACGCGGGAGGACGCCTATCCGGCCGTGCTGGACTTCCCCTTCCAGAAGACCGCGGTGGAGGTCGCATCCGGCAAGACGGGGACCGACGCCCTGGCCCGGCTGTTCGCCGCCGACGCCGTCTACGCCCAGGGCGCCGAGACGGCCGCCGTCCTGCCGACCTTCCTGGGCAATCACGACATGGGCCGGGTCGGCTTCTTCGTAAAACAGGCCAATCCGCAGGCGGACGAGGCCGAAATCCTGGCCCGGGTCAAACTGGCCCACGCCCTGATGATGTTCAGCCGGGGCGTGCCGACCCTCTATTACGGGGACGAACAGGGCTTCGCCGGCGCCGGCGGCTATGGAAACTCGCGCCAGGACATGTGGCCCAGCCTGACCCAGGTCTATGCGGCGGAACAGCCGATCGGCGGACGGCAGACGCCCTATGCCACGACAGCGCCCCTCTATAAGGCCATCGCCGAAATGGCCCGAATCCGCGCCGCTGATCCCGCCCTGCGCCGGGGCCGACAGATCGTCCGCGCGGCAGGCGACGCGCCCGGCCTGTTCGCCCTGTCTCGTCTGGACGAATCCGGCGGCGAGACCCTGGTCCTGTTCAACAGCTCGACCGCCGCAGTCACGGCCCAGGTCGAGGTGGAGCCCGGTTCGCTGCGGTGGCAAGCTGTGCGCGGCGACTGCGAATCCCAGGCCTCGGCGCCGGCCAGCTACGCCGTCCGCATCCCCCCTCTCGACTATCTGATCTGCAAGAGCACGCCCCAGTGAACGCCCACAGCCTCGATCTCGCGACCGCCGCCCAGCCGGCGACCGCCCACACTGAATGGTGGCGGGGCGCCGTTCTGTACCAGATCTATCCCCGCAGTTTCGCCGATGCGAACAACGACGGGGTCGGCGACCTGAAGGGGATCACCGACCATCTGGACCACGTCGCCTCGCTGGGGGTGGACGGCATCTGGCTGTCGCCCTTCTTCACCTCGCCGATGAAGGACTTCGGCTATGACGTCGCCGACTATTGCGACGTCGATCCGATCTTCGGAACCCTGGCCGATTTCGACGCCCTGGTGGCGCGCGCCCACGACCTGGGTTTGAAGGTGGTGATCGACCAGGTCTTCTCGCACACCTCGGACGAGCACCCGTGGTTCCTGGACAGCCGGGCCTCGCGCACCGGACCGCACGCCGATTGGTACGTCTGGGCCGACGCCAAGCCGGACGGATCGCCGCCGTCGAACTGGCAGTCGGTGTTCGGCGGCCCGGCCTGGACCTGGGACGCGCGGCGCGGCCAGTATTACATGCACAACTTCCTGGCCTCGCAGCCGCAGCTGAACGTGCGCAATCCGGCGGTTCAGGACGCCCTGATCGCGGCGGCGCGCTTCTGGCTGGACCGGGGCGTCGACGGCTTCCGGCTGGACGCCATCAACTTCTCCATCCACGACCTGAAGCTGACCGACAATCCGCCGATCAACGACGGCAAGAAGCGCACCCGCCCCTTCGACTTCCAGGACAAGATCTACAACCAGAGCCAGCCGGAAATCATCGGCTTCCTGAACCGGATCCGCGCCCTGACCGACAGCTATGAGGGGCGGTTCACCGTCGCCGAGGTCGGCGGCGATCACGCCGATCGCGAGATGAAGGAATACACCGCCGGGACCGATCGCCTGCACTCGGCCTATGGCTTCCTCTATCTGTACGCCGACACGCTGAAGAGCGAACTGGTCGCGCGGGGCGAAACCATGTGGCCGGATCAGCAGGGCGAAGGCTGGCCGTCCTGGACCTTCTCCAACCATGACGCGCCGCGCGCCGTGTCGCGCTGGGCGCAAGGGCGGGACCGCAAGGCCTTCGCCGAGATGGCCCTGATGCTGCTGGTCTGCCTGCGCGGCAATGTCTTCGTCTATCAGGGCGAGGAGCTGGGCCTGCCCCAGGCCGAGGTGCCGTTCGAGCGGCTGGTCGATCCCGAGGCCATCGCCAACTGGCCCGAGACCCTGGGCCGCGACGGCGCCCGCACGCCCATGCCCTGGCATGCGGATCAGGCCAACGCCGGTTTCTCCACCGTCGAACCCTGGCTGCCGGTCGATCCCCGTCACCTGCCGCTGGCGGTGGATGCCCAGGAAGCCGATCCGGGCTCCACCTTGCACGTCGCCCGCCGCATGATCCGGCTGCGTCATCAGCACCCGGCCCTGCGCTTCGGCGCCATGGCGCCGATCCAGACCTCGGACCTTCTGGTTTTCGAACGCCAGGAGCGCGGCGGCGGCGGAGAGCGGCTGCTGTGCGTCTTCAACCTGGGTCACGAGCGGATCGACTGGAGCCCGCCCGAAAACGCGACGCGGATCGAGGCGATCAACTGGACCGAGGCCGACGGCGCCGCCCTGCCTCCGCTCGCCGGCCTGGTCTTCAGACTGGCATGATCCGTTCAGCCGCCACAGGTCTCGCGCACGATCAGGTCGGTGGGCACCCGTTCCGACCGACCGGCCGTCGCGCCCCCGTGGTCCAAAAGCTTGGACACCATCAGCCTTCCGGCCTTCATCGTATCCTGGGCGATGGTGGACAGGGCCGGGCGCGAATAGCGGCTGAAGGGCACATTGTCGAAACCGATGACGGAGACGTCGCCGGGCACGGACAGGCCGGCATGCTGCAGGGCCCGCACGGCGCCCAGGGCGATCTGGTCGGAGGCGGCCACCACCCCGTCGAACCTGACGCCCCGACGCACCAGGGCGTCCACGGCGGCCTCGGCGGACTCGACCTCGAAATGGGCGGGGACGATCAGTTCGGCGTCGACCGACAGGCCCGCCGTCTCCAGCGCCTCCAGATAGCCGCGGTGCCTCTGCATGGCCTCGGGCGGATCCAGATCGCCCAGGAAGACGATGCGCGTGCGCCCCAGCCGCGCCAGGTGGGAGGTCGCGCGGCGTCCGCCGGAGAAGTTGTCCGATCCGATCGAGCAATAGTCCTGCTCCGGCAGGTCGGCCCCCCAGACCACGAAGCGATGGTCGCCCGCCGCCAGTCGGTTGAAGGCGCCGTGCAGGCTGGACTGGCCCAGGAAGATCACCCCGTCCGCGCGACTGGTGTTCATCGCCGCCGCCAGCTCGTCATAGGTGGCGGGCGAGATGTGGCTCATCAGCAGGTCGCAACCGCGTTCGCGCGCCGCCTCGCCCACCCCCGCCAGAAGTTCCAGGAAGAAGGGGTCCGAGATCCGGCCCTCCCGCCCCTGAGGTCGCGGCGTCACCAGGGCGATGGTGCCCTGGGCCCCGATCGGACCGGCGGGCATGTAGCGGCGGAAGGGGTAGTCGTGCTCCTTCGCCAGCTTCCAGATCAGCTGTTTGGTGCGGTCGTTGACGGCGGGGCTGTCGTTCAGCGCCCGCGAGGTGGTGGCGACGGAGACGCCGGCCAGGCGCGCGATGTCTTCAAGTCGGGTTGTCTTGCGGCTCAAGGTCGCGGGTCCTCAGCACAGGCTTTCGAGCCTGCAAATTTTTCTGCAAACGTTTCAGCCACCGTTCGCGGCGGTTGGCAAGAGGCGGCGTAACGGAGTTCACAGATGAAGCGCAGATCCTTCCTGGCCCTCGGCGGCGCCTCGATCCTGGCCTTCGGCGCCACGGGCGTTCGCGCCCAGACCGCGCCGACCCACGCCCGCGCCAGTTCGCCCGGCGGCGTCCTGACGGTCGAGGCCTTCACCGACAACGACGGTCGGCCGATGTATGCAGTGCTGCGTCAGGGGCGGATGGTCGTGGCCCCGTCCAAGCTCGGCTTCCTGCTGACCGACGCCCCGGCGATCGAGCGCGGCCTGGCGATCACGGCCGGTCAGCCCGTGACCTTCGACGAGACCTGGGAACAGCCCTGGGGCGAGCGCCGCTTCATCCGCAACCACTATAACGAATGGCGGGTCCGCTACGCCGAGACCGGCGGCCTGCAACGGCGCGTCGATGTCGTCTTCCGCCTGTATGACGACGGCCTGGGCTTCCGCTATGAATTCCCGGACCAGCCCGCCCTGAAGACGGTCCGCATCGGTTCGGAGATCACCGAGTTCAACCTGGCCGAGGACGGCGAGGCCCTGTGGTGCCCGGCCTGGGAATGGAACCGCGAGGAATATCTCTACAGCCGCACCCCGATCAGCGCGGTCGGCAGCGCCCAGACGCCGATGACGGTCAAGGGCCGGTCGGGCCTGCACGTCTCGATCCACGAGGCCGCCTGCATCGACTACGCCGGCATGAATCTGCGCCGGTCGGAGGAAACCAGGTTCCGCGCCCAGCTGACGCCCGGCCTGACCAACGCCGCCGTGGTGCGACAGGCGCCGTTCAACACCCCCTGGCGGACCCTGCAGGTCAGCGACAGCGCCGCCGGCCTGATCGAATCAAGCCTGATCCTGAACCTGAACGAACCCAACAGGCTGGGCGACGTCAGCTGGTTCAAGCCGATGAAATACGTCGGCGTCTGGTGGGAGATGCATCTGGATCTGAAGAGCTGGAACTCCGGGCCCAAACACGGCGCCACCACCGAGAACGCCATCAAACACATCGACTTCGCCGCCGAGCACGGCCTGGGCGGGGTGCTGGTCGAGGGCTGGAACAAGGGCTGGGACGGCCAATGGTTCGCCAATGGTTCGGACTTCAGCTTCACCGAAGCCTATCCCGACTTCGACATCGAGGCGGTCTGCGCCCACGCCCGGTCCAAGGGCGTCCAGCTGATCGGCCACCACGAAACCGGCGGCAACGCCTTCCACTATGAGCAGCAGCTCGAACCGGCCATGGCCCTGTATGAGCGGCTGGGCGTCCATTCGGTCAAGACCGGCTATGTCGCCGACGCCCAGGGCGCGCGCGTCGCCGGGCCGGACGGCCGGATGGTGATGGCCTGGCACGAAAGCCAGGCCATGGCCCAGCACCATATGCGCGTGGTCGAAGCCGGCGCACGCCACAAGGTGGCGATCAACGCCCACGAACCGTTCAAGGATACGGGCCTGCGCCGCACCTATCCGAACATCATCAGCCGCGAGGGTCAGCGCGGCATGGAGTATTCGGCCTGGGGCAATCCGGGCAATCCGCCCGAGCACGAGCCGAACCTGGTCTTCACCCGCCTGCTGGCCGGGCCGATGGACTATACGCCCGGCATCTTCGGCATGGAGACGCGCAGCCCCGGCGGGGTCCAGACCACCTGGGCCAAACAGCTGGCCCTCTATGTCGTCATCTACAGCCCGATCCAGATGGCCGCCGACCTGCTGGTCAACTACGAGGCCAATCCCGGCCCCTTCCAGTTCATCAAGGACGTGCCGGTCGACTGGGCCGAGACCCGCGTGCTCGCGGCCGAGATGGGCGACTATGTCGCCATAGCGCGCAAGGATCGAGCGTCGGACGTCTGGGCCCTGGGCGCCATCACCGACGAGCATCCGCGCGTCCTTACGGCGCCTCTGGACTTCCTGGACCCCGGCCGGCGCTACCGGGCCGAAATCTATCGCGACGGGCCGGACGCCGACTATCGCGGCAAGCGCGAGGACATCGTCATCGAGCAGCGCGAGGTGACGTCGGCGGACACGCTGACGCTGGCGCTCGCGCCCGGCGGCGGCCAGGCGATCCGGTTCGTGCCGTTCGGGCGGGGGCGTCGGTGATGGGCGACTTTCAGATCCTCTCCCGCTTGCGGGAGAGGTGGCCCGTCGATCGCGCAGCGATCCAGGGTCGGAGAGGGAAGTCTTCTGACAGAAGGCTGAACTCCCCCCATCGTCACGCGTGTCGCTGCGCGCCACGACGCGACACTTCCCCCGCAAGCGGGGGAAGATCATGACCCTCCTCTCCCACCGCCCGCGCCTGTCCGGCCTGGCGATCTGGAACATGTGCGTCGGCTTCTTCGGCATCCAGATCGGCTTCGGCCTGCAGAACGCCAACACCAGCCGGATCTTCCAGACCCTAGGCGCCGAGGTCGACAGCCTGGCCATCCTCTGGATCGCCGCCCCTCTGACGGGTCTGTTGGTCCAGCCCCTGGTCGGCCATTTCAGCGACAAGACCTGGACCCGGTTCGGGCGTCGCCGCCCCTATTTCCTGGTCGGGGCGATCCTGACCACCCTGGCCCTGATCGCCATGCCCAACAGCCCCGGCCTGTGGTTCGCCGCCGCCATGCTGTGGATCATGGACGCCTCGATCAACATCACCATGGAGCCGTTCCGCGCCTTCGTCGGCGACAATCTGCCGGAGGAGCAGCGCACCGCCGGCTATGCGATGCAGAGCTTCTTCATCGGCGCAGGGGCGGTCTTCGCCTCGGTCCTGCCCTGGCTGCTGTCGAACGTCTTCGGCGTGGTCTCGACGGCTGAGGCGGGCGTCGTGCCCCTGTCGGTCAAGATCGCCTTCTACGTCGGCGCCGCCGGCCTGTTCACGGCCGTGCTGTGGACGGTGCTGAGCACCCGCGAATACAGCCCCGAACAGCTCGCCGCCTTCGAACGCGCGCGCCTTGAAGCCCTGGGCGCCGCCCCGGCAGACGATGCGCCGGAGCCGCCGGCCCGCAGCGTGCGGGGCTGGATGGGTTCGGGCCTGGTCTGCGCCGTTCTGGGGGGGCTCGGCCTGGTGCTGATCGCCGCCTTCGATCTGGAGAAGGAGCTGCTGGTCCTGGCCGGCTTCTTCGTCGGCTTCGGCCTGTTGCAGATCGCAGTGGGCCTGATGCAGCGCCGCCGCATCGCCAACGCCGTGACCGAGATCCTGAACGACGTCTATCGCATGCCCCAGACCATGCGCGACCTGGCGGTGGTCCAGTTCTTCAGCTGGTTCGCCCTGTTCGCCCTGTGGATCTACACCACCGCCGCCGTGACCAGCGTCCATTTCGGCACGACCGACACCACCTCGGCCGCCTACGCAGCCGGGGCCGACTGGGTCGGGGTTCTGTTCGGGGTCTATAACGGGGTCGCCGCCCTGGCCGCCTTCACCCTGCCGGTCCTGGCCAGGCGGATCGGCCGCAGGGCGACCCACGCCCTGATGCTGATGCTCGGCGCGGCGGGTCTGTTCGGCGTCTTCCTGATCCGCGAGCCGGGCCTGCTGTGGCTGCCGATGGTCGGGGTCGGCTTCGCCTGGGCCTCGATCGTCTCCATGCCCTACGCCATCCTGTCGGCGGCTGTGCCGGCGCGGAAGATGGGCGTCTATATGGGCGTGTTCAACATCTTCATCGTCGTGCCCCAGCTGCTGGCGGCCACGGTGCTGGGCCTGATTCTGAAGCACTTCTTCAGCGGACAGGCGATCTGGGCCCTGGTGCTGGGCGCCGCCTCCTTCCTGCTGGCGGCCTTCAGCGCCCTGAGGGTGCGGGAGCAAAGGGCGTGAACCGCCGCGCGCTCCTAGCCCTGGCGGCCGCCCTGCCCTTCGCCGGCGCCGCACGGGCGCAGACGGCGGCCGGTCGTCTGATCCTCCACGAGGCCGTGACCTCGGCCCATGTGAAGCCCCGCAAAGTCTCCGTCTGGCTGCCGCCGGGCTATGAGACGTCGGATGCGGCCTATCCCGTCCTCTACATGCACGACGGACAGAACCTGTTTGATCCCTCGACGGCCAACTTCGGCGAATGGGGGGTGGACGAGCATCTGACGCGGCTGATCGCCGGCGGTCAGGTGCGGGCGCCCATCGTGGTCGGCGTCTGGAACACGGATCTTCGCCTGCGGGAATATGTCCCGGCCGATCTGATCGCGGCCCTGCCCGAGGACATGCGCGGCGATGTTCAGGCCGTCTATGGCGGCCCGCCCCTGTCGGACGGCTACATCAGCTTCCTGACCGAAGAGCTGAAACCCTTCGTGGACCGGACCTACCGCACCCTGCCCGGCCGCGAGGACACCCTGATCAGCGGCTCCAGCATGGGCGGGCTGATCTCACTGTACGCGGTGATGAAACGGCCGGACGTCTTCTCCGCCGCCGCCTGTCTGTCGACCCATTGGCCGCTGCGGGTCACAGGTCTGGACGGCCCAGGCCTGGAGGCCTGGCGCGAACGTCTGGTCGCCGCCTGGACCGGGGTGATCGAGCGCGGCCTGCCGGCGCCCGGCGCGAACCGCTTCTACTTCGACCGGGGCGATGAGACCCTGGATCAGTTCTACGCCGCCTTCCAGACCCAGGTGGACGCCGTCTTCCGCCGTCGCGGCTACGGCCCCGGCGATTTCCAGAGCCTGGTCTTCCCCGGCGCCCAGCACAATGAGGCCTCGTGGAACCAGCGGCTGGACGTTCCCCTGAGCTTTCTTCTTTCCCCCGCCCCCACGCGCAACCCGTGAGGACCACAATGCGTCACTTCCGTTCCTTCTGCCTCGCCGGCGCCGCCGGCCTGGCGCTCGCCTCGGCCGCCTCGGCCCAGTCCGGGATCGCTCCGGGCGCGCCGGGTGATCCGCCTACCTGGTCCAGCGCCGCCAAGACCGGCGCCGGGGCCTCCTATGAAGCCTATGTCGACGGCCAGTACCGTGACGGCGGCCCGACCGGCGCGGTGTCGAAGGTCTGGTTCTCCATCGCCGACGGCGTTCTGACCGAAACCATGTACGGCCTGATCCACGAGGCCCAGATCAAGGCGCTTCGCTTCGCCGTCGTCACCCCTGACGGCCTGGCTGTGGAGGGCGCCGACACCACCGAGCAGACCGAATATCTGCATACGGACGCCCAGGGCCGCCCCCTGTCGCCGGCCTATAGGGTCACCACGCGCGACAAGGCCGGCCGGTTCGAAATCGAGAAACGCATCTTCACCGACCCGGACCGCAACGCCCTGGTGCTGCGGGTCAAGATCACGGCCCTGAGCGGAGAGGCCACGCCCTATCTGCTGCTGGAGCCGCACATCGCCAACACCGGCGTCGACGACCGGGGTCAGGTCACGCGCCAGGCCTTCCATGCCTGGGAAGGCGACACCCATCTGGTGCTCAAGCCGAGCCGTCCGTTCGACAAGGCCGGCGTCGGCTTCGTCGGCGCCTCGGACGGTCTGACCGACCTGAAGGACGGCCGGATGGACTGGACCTACGCCTCCACCGGTGAGACGGCGGGCAATACGATGATGACGGGCGCCCTGCCGCGCCTGCGTCAGGGGCAGAGCCTGAGCCGAGATTTCGTGATCGGCTTCGGCTCCAGCGAGGCCGAGGCCCAGGCGGCGGCGGACGGCGCCTTCGCTGTCGGCCTAGACGAGGTCCTGGCCCGGTTCAACGGCGAGGGTGATCGCATCGGCTGGGAGGACTATGTCGCCTCCCTGACCGAACTGCCGCGCATCGCCGAACAGGCGACGGACGGAGGCAAGCTGGCCTACGCCTCGGCCCTGATGCTGAAGGTGCAGGAGGACCGCACCCATGCCGGCGCCCTGATCGCCTCCCTGTCCAACCCCTGGGGCGACACGGTGGACGCCTCCAAGTCCTCCACCGGCTACAAGGCCGTCTGGCCGCGCGACTTCTATCAGGTGGCCATGGCCCTGGCGGCCCTGGGCGACAAGGAGACGCCTCTGGCGGCCTTCAACTATCTGCCCCAGGTCCAGGTCGGCCCGAACACGCCCGGCAATACCGGCGTCGGCGGCTGGTTCCTGCAGAAGACCCATGTGGACGGCGAACTGGAATGGGTGGCGGTCCAGCTGGACCAGACGGCCATGCCGATCATGCTGGGCTATCGTCTGTGGAAGCTGGGCTGGCTGTCCGACGCCCAGATGGCCGACCACTATCGTTCGATGCTGAAGCCGGCGGCCGACTTCCTGGTGGACGGCGGCAAGATCGGCCTTCTGTGGAACGACGCCGAGATCAAGCCGCCCTTCACCCAGCAGGAGCGGTGGGAAGAGCAGCAGGGCTATTCCCCCTCCACAACCGCCGCCGTGGTGGCCGGGCTGACGGTCGCGGCCGAAATGGCGCGCGCCTCGGGCGATGCGGCGGGAGCGACCCGCTATCAGCTCGCCGCCGACAGCTACGCCTCCAAGATCGAAGAGCGGATGTTCACGACCAGCGGCGACTTCGGCGACGGCCGCTATTTCATCCGCATCACTCAGAACGAGAACCCGAACGACAAGGCCCCGATCGGCGCCGCCAACGGCCAGATTGCGCCCCAGGAGGACCGGGTCGTGGACGGCGGCTTCCTGGAACTGGTCCGCTACGGGGTGCGAAAGGCCGACGATCCGCACATCCTGTCGACCCTGCCCGTCTATGACGACCAGAGCCTGGAGGACCTGTACCGGGTCCGCTACGACTTCGGGCCGGAGGGCGACCAGACTCCGGGCTGGCGCCGCTACGGCGTGGACGGCTATGGCGAGGATCATGTCACGGGCGCCAACTACGGCGTCGGCGGGCAGATGAGCCCTGGTCAGCGGGGTCGGGTCTGGCCCTTCTTCACCGGCGAGCGCGGCCACTATGAGCTGGCCCGCGTCAGCCTGAACGGCGCTCCGTCCGCCGCCGACATCGCCGCCATCCGCCAGACCTATGTGCGCGGCATGGAGCGGTTCGCCAATGACGGGCTGATGCTGGCCGAACAGGTCTGGGACGGGGTCGGCAACTCGACCGCGCGCGACTACGCCCTGGGCCAGAACACCGATTCGGCCACGCCCCTGGCCTGGACCCATGCCGAATATCTGAAGCTGCTGCGGTCCTTGGCCGACGGCAAGGTATGGGATCGGTACGAGCCGGTCGAAAGCCGCTACGCCCGCTGATACGAAAAAGGCCCCGGAGCCAGTGCTCCGGGGCCTTCTTCACCCTATCAAACGAACCGCTCGATCAGAACGCCACCTTGATCCCTGCGACCACACGGTCCTCATAGTTCGCCGCATTATCGACATCGGTGTCGTAGTAGCGGACGTCCACGGCCAGATCGTCCGTCAGCGCATAAGCGACACCGACATTCCAAGTGAGATAGTCGTCGCTGACGTCCAGCCATTGCTTGCCGACCGCTCCCGAAACCGTCCACTTGTCAATCGGACTGAAGGTGGCGTTCACTTCCGCATAGGTCGCCTCATCATCCACGCCGAAGAAGTCAGGCGAATAGTAGGCCACCGCGCCTACGGTCGCCCGTCCAAACGCTCGGGACACGCCCAGCTTCGCTTCGGCGTACGTGTAGTCCGCAAAGGCGGGCTCCTTAGCATAGGTATAGCCTACCAGACCCGCATCCCAGGCGAAGCCGGCCGCTTCCCAACGATAACCGCCATACATATCGACCTCGGCGTCCGTCGTGTCCCCGAAATCGACTGTGGAGGCCCACACGCCGGCGTAAAAACCGCCTGCCGTCAGATCCAGGCCGCCCTGGATAGCGGCATCTTCGTTGGTTTGGCTGACGCCCCGGAAAACGTAATCGGTGACGATGCCGAAATTCCCGCTTACCGAGACATCGACGTTGCTCTGGGCTGAAGCCGGCGCAGCCAGGCCGAACAGCCCGACGGTCGCAGCGGCGGCAGCCGCCAAACGAAACACTTTGAAGTCCATTGTCATTATCCCTTATGATTCGAGAGAGGTCGGCGAGCGCCGAAGAATTGGGAGGGCGCGGCCGGCGGGCCGCACCCTCTGGTTTCAGTGTTCCAGAGCCTCGCCGTGCAGCGAGGTGTCCAGACCGGCGGCTTCTTCCGCCTCGCTGACCCGCAGACCCGTGGTGAACTTGCAGATCACCAGGATGATGAAGGTCCCGACCGCGCTGTAGGCGATCGTCCAGGCCAGGCCGATGGCCTGGGCCCCGACATTGGCGCCTTCCGACAGGCTGTTGATCGCCGTGGTGGCGAAGACGCCGGTCAGAAGGGCGCCGATCAGACCGCCCGCGCCGTGGATGCCGAAGGCGTCCAGCGAGTCGTCGTAACGGAGCAGCTTCTTGATCCAGACCGACGAGATGTAGCAGACCGGACCGGCGATCAGGCCGATGATGACCGCGCCCTTGGGATCGACGAAGCCCGCCGCGGGGGTGATGGCGACCAGGCCGGCGACCACCCCCGACAGCATGCCGATCAGCGAGACCTTCTTCTTTTCGATCAGTTCGATGATCTTCCAGGTCAGGGCGGCGGCGGCGGCGGCCAGCACCGTGTTCAGCAGGGCCACGCCCATCAGGTCGTTGGCGGCGCCCGCCGAACCGGCGTTGAAGCCGATCCAGCCGACCAGCAGCAGAGAGGCGCCGATCATGGTCAGGACAGGGTTGTGCGGATTGATCGGCTCGACACCATAGCCTTTGCGGCGGCCCAGGAAGATGGCGCAGACCAGACCGGCCACGCCCGAGTTCACGTGAACCACCGCCCCGCCGGCGAAGTCCAGCACGCCGGCGGAACCGAGGAAGCCGCCGCCCCACACCCAGTGACAGATGGGGGAATAGATCAGCAGCGACCACAGGGCCGTGAACAGCAGCAGGCCCGAATATTTCATCCGCTCGGCGAAGGCGCCGGTGACCAGGGCCGGGGTGATGATGGCGAAGGTCATCTGGAAGGCGATGAACAGATATTCCGGAATGCCCGTCAGCAGGCTGTTGGCCGTGCCAAGGGTCACGCCGTTCAGGAACAGCATGTCCAGGCTGCCGACGTAGGGCTGGAGCGCGGCGTCGGCGTTGGCGCCGAAGGCGATGCTGTAGCCCGCGATGAACCAGACCAGGGAGACGACGGCGAAGACGCCGACCGACTGGGTGATGGTGGCGATGACGTTCTTGCGCCGCACCATGCCGCCGTAGAACAGGGCCAGTCCCGGCAGGGTCATCAGCAGGACCAGGGCCGTGGACGTGCCCAGCCAGGCCGTGCCCGCGCCGTCCAGCTCCAGCGCCGACTGGTGCGCCAGCAGGGCGGGCGCCGCCTCCGGCGTCTGGGCGAAGGCCCCTCCGGCGTAAAAGAGCCCGATGGTCAGAAGCAGGAGCGCAGCGACCCCCGGAAGTCGATTCCAAACGTGCGACATAAGCAAATACCCCCTTAGCAATCTCGCAAGTGCGAAGGTTTTACTGCAATCGCGTTCGACGCAAGGGGGTCAGGCTGAAACGGTGCAACTTTCTTGCAACGGTCCTGTCAAAAAAGTTAAGCCTCGCATGATCCATTCGTCGTGCGAGACTTAAGGTTCAGATTCATGTTTCAAGGAACGCTGTTCCCGGCATGAAATTCAGGGGCGGCGCGACGCCCCTCAGGCCCAGTGCATCTGCACCCGGTGCGCCGTCGCCCAGTGAATGGCGCGGATGGCGTCGATGACGGCCTCGGTCGCCCCCCGCGTGCCCAGGGCTCCGCCGAGATCGGCGGTCACGGCGCCGGCCGCCAGGACGGCGGCGACGGCGGCCTCAATGGAATCCGCCTCGTCCTCCAGCTTCAGACTGTGACGCAGCAAGAGGGCCGCCGACAGAATCGTGCCGACCGGATTGGCCAGATCCTGACCGGCGATGTCCGGCGCCGACCCGTGGATCGGTTCGAACAGGCCCGGCCCTTCCGTGCCCAGCGACGCCGACGGCAGCAGGCCGATGGAGCCGCCCAGCACCGAAATCTCGTCCGACAGGATGTCGCCGAACATGTTCTCGGTCAGGATGACGTCGTATTCGCGGGGCTTCCTGATCAGGTGCATGGCCATGGAATCGACCAGGGCGTGCTCCAGCGCGATCTCGGGGAACTCCTCGGCATGGATGCGGGTGACCACTTCGCGCCACAGGCGGCTGGTCTCCATCACATTGGCCTTGTCGACCGAAGTCACCTTGCCGCGGCGCTGGCGGGCCGTCTGGAAGGCGGCGCGGGCGACGCGCTCGATTTCAGGGACCGTATATTCGCACAGGTCGGTGGCGCGGTCGGCGGTGCGGGTCTTCTCCCCGAAATAGACGCCGCCGGTCAGTTCGCGAAAGACGATCAGATCGACGCCCTCGACGATCTCCTTCTTCAGCGGCGAACGGTGCGCCAGGACCGGCGAGACCTGCAGCGGCCGCAGATTGGCGAACAGGCCCATGGCCTTGCGGATGGCCAGCAGGCCTTCCTCGGGCCGGCGCTTGCCGCCGTCCCATTTGGGACCGCCCACCGCGCCCAGCAGGACGGCGTCCGCGGCGACGCAGGCGGCCCGCGTCGCCTCCGGCAGGGGCTCGCCCGTCTCGTCTATGGCGGCGCCGCCGATCAGGTGTTCGGTGAAGTTGAAGCTGTGGCCGTAGAAGTCGCCGATGACCGCCAGCACGTCGCGCGCGGCCCGCGTCACCTCCGGCCCGACGCCGTCGCCGGGCAACAGGACGATCTCATAGGTCTTGGGGGCGGCTTGGGTCATCAGACGGTCTCTCTCGAACGCTCGAAGGCTTCGATCTCTGGCAGGTTTGATTGCAGCCAGCCCAGGGTGTCCACCCCGTTCAACAGGCACTGGCGTGCGAAGGATTCGACCTCGAACGGCGCGGGCTGGGCATTGCCGCGCCGGATCTGCCGGGCTTCGAGGTCGATTGTGACCGGCTGGTCGGGCTGCGACGCCAGATCGTCCCAGACATCCTGGCTGACGACGACCGGCAGCAGGCCGTTTTTCAAGGCGTTAGATGTAAAAATGTCAGCGATTTCGGTCGAGATCACCGCCCGGAACCCATAGTCGTACAGGGCCCAGGGGGCATGTTCGCGCGACGAGCCGCAGGCGAAATTCTTGCCCGCCAGCAGGATGCGATGCTCGGCCGGATCGATCCGGTTCAGAATGGCTTCGGGCTTTTCCGAACCGTCGGCCTCATAGCGCCAGTCATAAAAGGCCGCCTTGCCCAGCCCCTCGCGCGTGGTGGTGGTCAGGAACCGCGCCGGAATGATCTGGTCGGTGTCGATATTGGCCTGGCTGAGCGTGACCGTCTTCGAGGTCAGGGTGGTGAAGGGCTCAGACATCAAAAACTCCGCTCATCCCGGCGAAAGCCGGGACCCAGTTCTGTGGGCGATAGGCGTCACCCGTCGCGCCCTGTCGGCGATCCCGCGCATTGTGCTTCGCGAAAGCACTGGGTCCCGGCTTTCGCCGGGATGAGCGGAAGGGGGTGTCGCTACGCATCCACGACCTCGTTCAGAAAGACGCGCGGATCGGTCAGCACACCGGCCACCGCCGTCGCCGCAGCCGTCGCGGGGCTGGCCAGTATGGTGCGGGCGTCCTTGCCCTGGCGGCCTTCGAAATTGCGGTTGGAGGTCGAGACGGCCAGCTGACCGGGCGCGACGACGTCGCCGTTCATGGCGATGCACATGGAACAGCCGGGAATGCGCCATTCGGCCCCGGCGGCGATGAAGACCTCGTGCAGTCCTTCCGCCTCGGCGGCCCGGCGAACGGCCTCCGAACCGGGAACCACCAGCATGCGCAGGCCCGGCTTGACCTTGCGGCCGCGCAGAACCTCGGCGGCGGCGCGCAGATCGGGCAGGCGGCCGTTGGTGCAGGAGCCGATGAAGACCACGTCCACCGGCTGGCTGGTCGTCGCCTCGCCGGGGGTGAAGCCCATATAGGCGATGGCCTTGCGGTCGCTGTCCGACTGGGGCTGGGGCACGGGCGCGCCGATGGGGGCGCCGGCGTCCGGCGTCGTGCCCCAGGTCGCCATCGGCCGGATGGCGGCGCCGTCGATCACGACTTCCTTGTCGAAGGTCGCGCCCGGGTCCGTGGCCAGCTTCAGCCATTCGGCGGTCGCCGCCTCATAGTCGGCGGGGACATGTTTGCGGCCCCGCAGCCAGTCGATCGTGGTCTGGTCCGGGGCGATCATCCCCGCGCGGGCGCCGGCCTCGATGGACATGTTGCACAGGGTCATCCGCCCTTCCATGTCCAGCGACCGCACCGCCTCGCCCGCATATTCGATGACGTAGCCGGTGCCGCCGCCGAAGCCGATGGCGGCGATCACGGCCAGGGCGACGTCCTTGCCCGACACGCCCGACTGCAGTTCGCCGGTCACCGTCACCCGCATCGCCTTGGGCTTGCGCTGCAACAGGCATTGGGTCGCCAGCACATGACCGACCTCGGAGGTGCCGATGCCGAAGGCCAGGGCTCCGAACGCCCCATGGGTGGCGGTATGGCTGTCGCCGCAGACGACCGTCATGCCCGGCTGGGTCAGGCCCAGCTCCGGCCCCATGACATGGACCACGCCCCGGTCTTCAGATCCCCAGCCGGCCAGGGGAACCCCGTGGGCGGCGCAGTTTCGCTCCAGCGTATGGACCTGGGCCTCGGCCTGCGGGGTGACATAGGGTTTCAGCCCGTTCAGCCCCGCCGGCAGGGTCGGGGTCGAATGGTCCAGGGTGGCGTAGGTCCGGTCGGGCCGGCGCACCTTCAGGCCGCGGGCCTCGATCTCGCTGAAGGCCTGGGGACTGGTGACCTCATGCACCAGATGCAGGTCGATATACAGGACGCCCGGCGTATCGGCCGTTTCCGGCCGCACCACATGAGCGTCCCAGACCTTGTCGAACAGGGTCTTTGGATCAGGCATACTGGGCCACCGTCTCCTCAACGCCGTCGACGCGATCAATGATGGCGATCAGTTCGGCGTCGCTGATCTCGCCGATCTGGTCGGCGCGCTGTTTGAAGCCGGCGACGACGGCCGCCAGACGGTCGCCCTCGATGGGCCGGCCGATGGTCTCTGCGCGCTTGGCGATGGCGTGGCGGCCCGAGTGCTTGCCCAGAACGAACCAGCTGCCTTCGAAGCCTACGTCCTGGGGCCGCATGATCTCATAGGTGCGGCTGTCGGCCAGCATGCCGTGCTGGTGGATGCCGGCCTCGTGGGCGAAGGCGTTGATGCCGACCACCGACTTGTTGCGGGCGATGACCGTCTCGGTGATTTCGCACAGGATCTTGGAGGCGCGGACCAGATGGCGGCTGTCGGCGCCGATGGCGACGCCATAGCGGTCTTCGCGCACCTTCAGGGCCATGATGACCTCTTCGATCGAGGCGTTGCCGGCCCGTTCGCCGATGCCGTTGATCGCGCCCTCGACCTGACGCGCCCCGCCCTGGACCGCAGCCAGGGAGTTGGCGACCGCCATGCCCAGGTCATCGTGGCAGTGGGCCGAGAAGATCACATGGGGGTGGCGCTTGTGGATCCGCGCCGCCAGGGCGCGGAAGGTCTCGCGCACCTCTTCCGGGGTCGCATAGCCGACGGTGTCGGGCACGTTCAGGGTCCGGGCGCCGGCGTCGGCGGCGGCCTCCAGCACATCGGCCAGGAACTCAGGCTCGGTGCGGAAGGCGTCTTCGGCCGAGAACTCGACGTCGTCGAACAGGGTGCGGGCGTATTCGACCGCGCGGACGGCCGTGGCCAGAACCTCGTTGGTCGACATCTTCAGCTTGGCGGTGCGGTGGATCGGGCTGGTGCCGATAAAGGTATGGCAGCGACGATGGGATTTCGGCGCCGGCTGCAGGGCGCGGAAAGTCGCGTCGATGTCCTTCTCGTTGGCGCGCGACAGGGAGCAGAAGACCGGCCCCTCGACCTCGCCCGTCACGCGGCGGATGCAGTCCTCGTCGCCGGGCGAGGCGGCGGCGAAACCGGCCTCGATAACGTCGACGCCCAGGTCCTTCAGGACCTGGGCCATCTTCACCTTGGCTTGGGCGGTCATGGAGAAGCCCGGCGCCTGCTCCCCGTCCCGCATCGTCGTGTCGAAGACGATGACCCGGCTGGGGTCTGCGGCGATCTCCTCAGTTCGGGATACGCCGGATACTCGTACTTGTTCGGCGGTCATCACGCGGCCTCAGATTGAATAATGTCGTTGCCGATGCGGCGCACGCCGAACAGGCGGTCGATCTGGCGACCCAGGTTTTCGATGCAACGGCCGGCGTCGCGGCCGCGGATGGTCAGGGCGATCCGACGGAAGGCGCCCTCGTCGGCCATGTTGATGCCGTCGATGTGGAAGCCCCGGCGCTCCACGAGACCGATGAGACGCTGAAGCGAACCGTCCGCACGGTCGATCTGGACGTGGATCGTGTTGCTCATCTCAGGAGCCCTCCATCATTTCAGCATTGCTCTTGCCCGGCGGAACCAGCGGCCAGACATTGTCTCGGGGATCGATGACCACATGGGCCAGGCAGGGGCCGTCGGCGGCCAGCAGGCGCTGGATGCCTTCGGACACCTGATCGCGGCGATCGATACGGAAGGCCTCGATGCCGAAGGCCTCGGCCACCTTCACGAAGTCCGGATTGTCGGACAGGTCGATCTCGGAATAGTTCTCGGCGAAGAACAGCTCCTGCCACTGGCGCACCAGGCCCAGCGAGGAGTTGTCGATCAGCACGATCTTCAGCGGGATGCCGTAACGCCTCAGCGTCGCCAGCTCCTGGATGTTCATCATGAAGCCGCCGTCGCCGGCGATGGTGACGACCGTCGCGGACGGATCGGCCAGCTTGGCGCCGATGCCGGCGGGCAGGCCGAAGCCCATGGCGCCCAGACCGCCCGAGGTGATGTGGGCCTCGGGCTTGGAGAAGCGGCAGTGCATGGCCGCCCACATCTGGTGCTGGCCCACGTCGCAGGCGGCGACGAAGGCGTCGCCGGCCGCTTCGGACACTTCTTTCAGCAGAGCCGGGGCGTAGACCCCCTCGCCCGGCGCGTCATAGCGATAGGCGCTGGTCCGGGCGGCGTCGACGCACGCATCGACCCAGGGCTGGATGTCCAGGGCCGGTCCGCCGGCCATGCGCGCCGTCAGGGCCTCGATCCCGTCCTTCAGCTCGCCGACCACGGCCACATTGGCCGCCCGCAGCTTGCCGACTTCGGAGGCGTCGATGTCGAAATGGACGATCCGGGCGTTGGGCGCGAACTCGGCCAGCTTGCCCGTGGCGCGGTCGTCGAACCGGGCGCCGACGACGATCAGCAGGTCGCTGTCCTGAACCGCATGATTGGCCGCGCGGGCGCCGTGCATGCCCAGCATGCCCAGCATGCGCGGCGCGTCGGTCGGGACGGTGCCCAGGGCGTTCAGGGTCGAGACCTGGGGGATGCCGGTCGCGGCGACGAAGGCGCGCAAAGCCTCGGTCGCGCGGCCGATCTTCACTCCGCCGCCGACATAGACCAGCGGCCTCTTGGCGGCGCGGATCGCGGCCTCGGCGGCGGCGACGGCGTCGTGATCGATGCGCGGCGTCTCGTTGGGGATGTGGAAGCCGTAGTCGTCGCTGGTCGTGGCGAACTGCACGTCCTTGGGCAGGTCGACCAGGACCGGACCGGGACGGCCCGAGGCGGCGATGTGGAAGGCCTCCTCGACGGCGGCCGGAACATCGGCCGCGTCGCGGACCAGGATCGAGTGTTTCACGATCGGCAGGGTGACGCCCAGGATGTCGATCTCCTGGAAGGCGTCGGTCCCCATCAGCCCCTGGGCCACATTGCCGGTGATGCAGACGATCGGCGCCGAGTCCATCATCGCATTGGCGATGCCGGTGATCAGATTGGTCGCCCCCGGTCCCGAGGTGGCCAGACAGACCCCGACCCTGCCGCTCTTGCGCGCATAGGCGTCGGCGGCGAAGGCGGCGGCCTGTTCGTGCCGGACCAGAATATGTTTCAGCTTAGACCCGGCCAGGGCGTCATAGACCGGCATGATGGCGCCGCCCGGATAACCGAACACCACCTCCACGCCCAGCCGCTCCAGGGTGGAGACCAGCAGGCGCGCCCCCGATTGGGGGGCGGCCTCGGCTGAGGATTTGAAGGCGGCGGCGGTCATCAGGGTCATCCGGTCTTTCGCTCGGGCTCAGGCCGCTTCAGATTTGGGCGTGTTCAGCCAGGCCATCCGCTCGCGCAGACGGGCGCCGACCTGTTCGATCTGGCTCTCGCGGTCCGCCTTCAGCCAGGCCTCGTACTGGGGCTTGCCGGCCTCGTTCTCGGCGATCCAGTTGCGCGCGAAGGTTCCGTCCTGGATCTCGTCCAGAATGGTCTTCATCCGGGCCTTGGTCTCTTCGTTGACGACGCGCGGGCCGCTGGCGACGGCGCCGTATTTGGCGGTTTCCGAGATGAAGTGGTGCATCTTGGAGATGCCGCCTTCGTAGAACAGGTCCACGATCAGCTTCAGCTCGTGCAGGCATTCGAAATAGGCGATCTCGGGCTGGTAGCCGGCCTCGACCAGGGTGTTGAAGCCCTGCATCACCAGTTCCTTGGCGCCGCCGCACAGGACGGCCTGTTCGCCGAACAGGTCGGTTTCGGTCTCTTCGCGGAAGGTGGTTTCCAGCAGGCCGCCGGTCGCGCCGCCGTTGCCCTTGGCGTAGCCCATGGCCCGGTCGCGGGCCTTGCCGGTCGCGTCCTTCTCGACCGCGAACAGGCTGGGCACGCCGCGCCCGCGCTGGAACTCGCGACGGACCAGATCGCCCGGCCCCTTGGGCGCGACCAGGATGACGTCCATGTCTTCGCGCGGGGTGATGCGGCCGTAGATGATCGAGAAGCCGTGGGCGAACAGCAGGGCGGAGCCCTGTTTGGCGTTCGGCTCGATGATGTCGCGATAGACCTGATCCTGAACCATGTCGGGGGTCAGGATGGCGATGATGTCGGCGCCCTTGACCGCTTCGGCCGGCTCGGCGGTCGGGACGCCGTCGGCGGTGGCGTGTTTCCAGCCCGTGCCGCCGTGACGGACGCCGGCGACCACGTCATGGCCGCTGTCCTTCAGGTTCTGGGCGTGCGCCCGACCCTGCGAGCCATAGCCGATGATGGCGATGCGCTGCCCGGCGATCGCGCCCGGCTTGATGTCTTCGTTGGTGTAGATGGTGATGGCCATGAGAATTCAGGCGTCCTGAGCAGCAGCGGATTTGTGAGAGGCCGGGATTTGCGCCGGCGGCGGGTTGGGGATGGTGACCGCGCCCTGGGCGGCCGAGGCCACGGAGGCGCGGTATTTGGCGAAGACGCCTCGCGCCGGGCGGACCACGTGGGGCGTGAAGCCCGCCCGGCGCGTCGCCAGATCGACGTCCACGTCGATCCGGCGGTTGGTGACGTCGATGGTGATGCGGTCACCATCGCGAATGAGGGCGATCGGGCCTCCGACGGCGGCTTCCGGCGAGATATGGCCGGCGACGAAGCCGTAGCTGGCGCCCGAGAAACGACCGTCGGTCAGCAGGGCGACATTGTCGATCTTGCGGCCCTTCAAGGCGGCGGTGACCTGCAGCATTTCGCGCATGCCGGGGCCGCCCTTGGGGCCTTCGTAACGGATGATGATGACGTCGCCCTCGCCCACCGAACCGTCCTGGACCGCGTGGAAGGCGTCTTCCTCGCTGTCGAAGACACAGGCCGGACCTTCGAACTTGTCGACCTTGTGACCCGTCAGCTTGATGACCGCGCCCTCAGGGGCGACGTCGCCATAGATGACGGCGAAGCTGCCGCGGTCCATCACGGGGGCGTCGAAGGTCGTCACGACGACCTGGCCCGGCGTCTCCTCGGCCTCGGCCGCCTCGGCGAACAGGCTGCGGCCGCTGACGGTGGGCGTGTTCACGATCTTGCCGGCCTCAGCCATACGTTGCGTCACCAGACGGGTGCCGCCGGCGGCGAACAGGTGCGAGGCCAGGAAACGGCCGCCAGGCTTCAGATCGCAGATCACCGGCGCCTCGACACAGGCTTGGTGACAGTCCTCGACCCCGAACTCGATCCCGGCCTCGGCCGCGATGGCCGTCAGGTGCATGACGGCGTTGGTCGATCCGCCCGAGGCCGAGACGGCGACGGCGGCGTTCTTCAGGCTGGCGCGGGTGATGTATTTGCGGGCCGTGTCGCCGGCGAAGACCCGTTCGACGATCAGCCGGCCGCAACGCTCGCCCTCGGCCGCCTTGCCGGGATCGACCGCCGGCACGTCATTGGCGCCCATGGGGCTGATGCCCATGACCGACAGGGCCATGGCCATGGTGTTGGCCGTGAACTGGCCGCCGCAGGCGCCGGCGCCGGGGCAGACGGCCTGTTCGACCGCCTTCAGCCCTTCGTCGTCCAGGGCGCCGGCCGAATGGGCGCCGATGGCCTCGAACACCTCCTGGACCGAGACCTCCTTCGAGCCGATCACGCCCGGCATGATGGTGCCGCCGTAATAGACCAGGCCGGGGATATCCATCCGCGCCAGGGCCATGGCCGCCGCCGGAATGGTCTTGTCGCAGCCGACGATGCAGACCACGCCGTCCAGCTGGTGCCCCTCGATCGCCAGTTCGATCGAGTCGGCGACGACCTCGCGGCTGATCAGCGAGGCCTTCATGCCCGCCGTGCCCATCGAAATGCCGTCGGTCACGACGATGGTGTTGAAATCGACCGGATAGCCGCCGGCCGCGATGATCCCGGCCCGCACGTCCTTGGCCAGCCGGTCCAGGTGCATGTTGCACGGGGTGACCGTCGACCAGGTGTTGACGATGCCGATCATCGGCTTGTCGAAGTCGGCATCCTGCATGCCGGCGGCGCGCAGATAGGAGCGGGCCGCCGCCCGGTTCGGACCGGCCGTCACCGCCGCGCTGCGCGCGTTGGGCTTTCTGGGCTCTGAGGTAGAATCTTGCGTCATCGGTCCGGTTCGTTTCGAACCGCCAAGCACGAAAAACCCCGCTTCCTTTCGGGAGCGGGGTGGTGCGAGGCGATCCTGAGTGTGTCTAGGTCAGGTCGCAGGCATCCACGCCGCTTGCGTAAGCAGGCCGAGGAGTACGAGGATAATAAGGGTTACGGGGCTTTCCAGGCCGATCGGCGCGCGAACGGCCGCCACCGCCTTCGCGGTGCGTCCCTTCATCATCTCGCGCGTCATCACAGCCACGGGCGGCTCCCTGTTCTGACGCCAAGAAACCATATGGGCCGGAGCCGCACAACCCCTGTCGCAAAAATTTTGCGCAAAAGGCCGACAGCGACCGCAATGGGGGTGTTTCTTACCTTGCGTCCGCAAGTCTCTCCGCCGACCGTAACGGTTCCTTACCGCTTGTTAGGGCCGCAGGCCCCGCGCGGGGTTGAAACCGGGCCGCGACAGTTCCATTGAGACCGCCAACAACATAATCGTTCAGAGGAGCCCCCCATGACCGTTCGCGTCGCCATCAATGGTTTCGGCCGCATCGGCCGTCTCGTCCTTCGCTCGATCATCGAGCATGGCCGCACGGACATCGAGGTGGTGGCGATCAATGATCTGGGTCCGGTCGAGACCAACGCCCACCTGTTCCGCTATGATTCGGTGCACGGCCGCTTCCCCGGCACGGTGACCTCGGGCGAGGACTGGATCGACGTCGGCACGGGCAAGATCAAGGTCACGGCCGAGCGCGACCCCGCCAACCTGCCCCACGCCGAGCTGAAGGTGGACATCGCGCTGGAGTGCACCGGCATCTTCACGTCGAAGGACAAGGCCAGCGCCCACCTGAAGGCCGGCGCCAAGCGCGTCCTGGTCTCGGCCCCCGCCGACGGCGCGGACAAGACCATCGTCTTCAAGGTCAACCACGAGACCCTGACCGCCGACGACATCGTGGTGTCCAACGGCTCGTGCACCACCAACGCCCTGGCCCCCGTCGCCAAGGTGCTGAACGACCTGTTCGGCATCGAGCGCGGCTATATGACCACCATCCACTCCTACACCGGCGACCAGCCGACGCTGGATACGATGCACAAGGACCTGTACCGCGCCCGCGCCGCGGCCCTGTCGATGATCCCGACCTCGACCGGCGCCGCCAAGGCCCTGGGCCTGGTTCTGCCGGAACTGAAGGGCAAGCTGGACGGCTCGTCGATCCGTGTCCCGACCCCGAACGTCTCGGTCGTCGACCTGAAGGTCGTCGCCGGTCGCGAGGTGACGGTGGAAGAGATCAACGCCGCGCTTCAGGCCGCCGCCGACGGCCCGATGAAGGGCGTCCTTTTCACGACGACCGACCCGCTGGTCTCCAGCGACCTGAACCACATCGCCGCCTCCTCCACCGCCGCCCTGCCCCAGACCCAGGTGGTCGACGGCAAGCTGGCCCGCGTGCTGAGCTGGTACGACAACGAATGGGGCTTCGCGACCCGCATGAGCGACACCGCCCTGGTGATGGCGAAGTTCCTTTAAACCCCCGCCTCCCTCTCCCAGCGGGAGAGGGCTTGAGCGCACGGCGGCGCAGCCGCCGTTCTGGCGCGAAAGGGTGAGGGGCAAGGTGTGCGAATTGGCCCACCGGCTGTCCCTCATCCGTCTCGCTCCGCGAGCCACCTTCTCCCCGTGGGAGAAGGATCATGAGAGATCGAAGCCATGACCTTCCGCACCCTCGACGACGCCAAGGATCTCGCCGGCAAGACGGCCCTGGTCCGCGTGGACTTCAACGTCCCTATGGAGGGCGGCAAGGTCACGGACGACACCCGTCTGCGGGTCGCCCTGCCGACGATCCAGCGTCTGCGCGACGCCGGCGCCAAGGTCGCGCTTCTGGCTCACTTCGACCGTCCCAAGGGCCAGCGCGTCCCGTCGATGAGCCTGAAGCCGGTCGTAGATGATCTGGAGACCCTGCTCGGCGCCCCCGTCCGCTTCGCCGACGACTGCATCGGCCCGGACGCCGTGGACGCCATCCGCGACCTGGACGCCGGCGGCGTGGTCCTGTTGGAGAACGTCCGCTTCCATGCGGCGGAAGAGGCCAATGATCCGGTCTTCGCCCGGAAGCTGGCGGATCTGGGCGATCTCTATGTCAACGACGCCTTCTCGGCGGCGCACCGCGCCCACGCCTCGACCGAAGGGATCGCCCACCACATCCCCGCCTACGCCGGCGAATCCATGCGCCGCGAACTGGACGCCCTGGACGCGGCGCTCGGCAATCCGCAAAAGCCCGTCATCGGCATCGTCGGCGGCGCCAAGGTCTCGACCAAGCTGGACCTCTTGAAAAACCTGGTCGGCAAGCTGGACCGCCTGGCCATCGGCGGCGGCATGGCCAACACCTTCCTGTACGCCCAGGGCATCGACATCGGCGGCTCCCTGGCCGAGCGCGACATGGCCGACACGGCCCGCGAAATCATGGCCGAGGCCGAGGCGCGGGGCTGCAAACTGCTGCTGCCGGTCGATTTCGTGGTGGCGACCGAGGTCAAGCCGGGCGCCGCCGCTCGCCCGGTCGCCGCCGGCGCCGCCCTGTCGGCCGACGACAAGATCCTGGACGCCGGCCCGGCCACGGTCGCGCGTCTGCTGGAGGCCCTGACGGCCTCCAAGACCCTGATCTGGAACGGCCCTCTGGGCGTGTTCGAGGTGCCGCCCTTCGACGCCGCCACCGTGACGGTCGCCCGTCATGCGGCGGCCCTGGCCAAGGCCAGCGTCCTGACCGCCGTCGGCGGCGGCGGCGACACGGTCTCGGCCCTGAATCACGCGGGGGTGTCGGACGACATGACCTTCGTCTCCACCGCCGGCGGCGCCTTCCTGGAATGGATGGAGGGCAAGCCCCTGCCGGGGGTCGAGGCCCTGCGCGCCTGAACCCTGACGCAGCGGAAACAACTGTAACACGGCGTGACTTTGAGCGCGCCGCCCGCTAGTCTCGCGCCCAATCAAAAAAGACTTTCGGCTCAGGAGACTTCATCATGGCGCGCATCACGCTGCGACAGCTGCTCGACCACGCGGCGGAGAACGGCTACGGCCTTCCCGCCTATAATATCAACAACATGGAGCAGGGCCTCGCGATCATGGAGGCGGCCCATGAGGTCAATGCGCCCGTGATCATTCAGGCCTCGCGCGGCGCCCGGAACTACGCCAACGACATCGTCCTGGCCAAGCTGATCGACGCCCTGGCGGAACTCTATCCCGACATCCCGGTCTGCATGCACCAGGACCACGGCAACGGCCCGGCGACCTGCGCCACCGCCATCCAGTACGGCTTCACCTCGGTGATGATGGACGGCTCGCTGGAAGAGGACGCCAAGACCCCCGCCTCCTATGAATACAATGTCGAGGTCACGCGCCGCGTCACCGAAATGGCCCACGCCTGCGGCGTCTCGGTCGAGGGCGAACTGGGCGTGCTGGGCTCGCTGGAGACCGGCATGGGCGAGGCCGAGGACGGCCATGGCTTCGAGGGCAAGCTGGACCATTCCCAGCTCCTGACCGACCCGGATCAGGCCGTCGAATTCGTCGCCGCCACCAAGGTCGATGCCCTGGCCATCGCCATGGGCACCAGCCACGGCGCCTATAAGTTCACCAAGAAGCCGGACGGCGACATCCTGGCGATGAACGTCATCGAAGAGATCCACCGCCGCCTGCCCAACACCCACCTGGTCATGCACGGCTCGTCCTCCGTGCCGCAGGAGCTTCAGGACATCATCAACCAGTACGGCGGCGAAATGCCCCAGACCTGGGGCGTGCCGATCGAAGAGATTCAGCGCGGCATCCGCCACGGGGTGCGCAAGGTGAACATCGACACCGACAACCGGATGGCCATCACCGGCGCCATCCGCAAGGTCCTGGCCGAAAAGCCGGGCGAGTTCGACCCGCGCGCCTATCTGAAGCCCGCCAAGGAGGCGATGAAGAAGCTCTGCAAGGAGCGCTATCAGCAGTTCGGCTGCGAGGGCCAGGCCTCGCGCATCCGCCCCTTGTCCACCGCCCACATGGCCAAACGCTACGCCTCGGGCGAGCTTGACCCGTCCTTCCGCAATGCGGCGGTCAAGGCGGCCTGACGACCGCCCCTCCCTGATCAGACCGGGTAGCGGCCGCTCAGTTCGAACCGCACCCGGTCCTCTTGCCAGCGCGCCCGGTCCAGCTCGTCCCTGGCGTCGCGGGCGTTGCGGCGGGCGTCGCGGATTTCGCCCCGCACCTCTTCGATTCGGTTGCGGATCCGCTCCTTCTCCTCGTCGGTCAAGCCGTCCTGACGCAGTTCGCGCTGTTTGGCATCCAGCTTGTCCTCGCGGTCGTCGATCCGCGCCTCGGCGCTTCTCAGCGCGCTCTCGGCCGCCTCCACCGCCGCTGCCGCCTCATGCAGTCGCCGCCCGTCGTTATAGGCCGGGAGGAAGGCCGCCTCCTCCTCGGGCCGACAGACGCCGTAATAGGCGTTGCCCGCCCGCCCCTCGATCCAGCCGCGCTGGAAGGTGCAATAGCCGCGCAGCCCGTCTTCGCGTGCTCGGCTGTAGGTCGCCGGATCGGGCGCGACCTGATATTTGGCGCAGGCCTGGGCATGGTCGTCCAGCCGGCTCATCGGATAGCCCGCCGCCCCGTCGGCGTAACCCTTGTCGCCCCAGGCGCCCGCCAGACATTCCTCCTGGCTCATGGTCGAGCAACTGCCCAGCAGAACGGCGGCGGCGACGCCGCCCGCGATCATCAAGGTCTTCATCACGGTTCCCCACGCCCCCAAGCGCCACTATTCACGTCAGATCAGGCCCGACGCAAGCGCCCTCGCTGGCAGCCGATCTTCCGATGCTTTACGGATAGAGGGTGTCCGACCCCGAACTGATCGACGACGAAGACCCGGCGCCGGCCGCCGAGACCCTGGAGGCCCGTATCGACCTGTCCGGCGTCCGGCTGGACAAGGCCCTGGCCGAGGTCTTTCCCGACCTGTCGCGCGCGCGTCTCCAGGCCCTGCTGGCCGAGGGGGCGGTGCGCCGTGACGGGGTCGTCCTGACCGGCGGCTCGGCCAAGGCCCAGCCGGGCCTCTATCGGGTCGATCTGCCGCCCGTCGCCCCCGCCGCTCCCCAGCCCCAGGTCCTGCCGCTTGCGGTCCTCTATGAGGATGCGGACCTGATCGTCATCGACAAACCCGCCGGAATGGCCGCCCATCCGGCGCCGGGCACGCCCGACGGCACCCTGGTCAATGCGCTGCTGGCCCGTTGCGGCGACAGCCTGTCCGGCATCGGGGGCGTCGCCCGACCGGGCATCGTCCACCGGCTGGACAAGGACACCTCGGGCGTCATGGTCGCGGCCAAGAGCGACCGCGCCCACCAGGGCCTGTCGGCCCTGTTCGCGACCCACGACATCGAACGCACCTATATCGCCCTGACCCGCGGCGCGCCGACCCCGCTCCAGGGCCGGATCGAGACGCGCATCGGCCGCTCGACCGCCGACCGCAAGAAGATGGCCGTGCTGAAGACGGGCGGGCGCGAGGCGATCACCGACTATCGGGTCCAGCGGACCTTCGGCGAACCGGCCCGCGCCGGCGGCGCGCCCTTGGCGGCGCGTGTCGCCTGCACCCTGCAAACCGGCCGCACCCACCAGATCCGGGTTCATCTGTCGTCCAAGGGCGCGCCCATCCTGGGCGATCCGGTCTATGGCTCCGGCAGCCTCGCCGCCCCGGTCCGCGCCGCCCTCGCCGAGGTCGGGCTGACGCGCCAGGCCCTGCATGCCGCCGTCCTGGGCTTCGTCCATCCGATCACCGGCGCGCCCCTGCGTTTCGAAACCGATCCGCCCGCCGACATGGCGGCGCTGGAACGCCTGCTGTCGGCGCTGTAGGGCCGGCCCCAGATCGCCGCGAGAGACCGGCCGGGCACGACCTGGCCCTCGCCGAACCCCTGCCGCCGGGGGCGCGTCTTGAATAGCAACTGACTAAGTTCTATATTGAGCCGGTCGGCGTGAGTGGCGCCGGGGTCACGGTCACGCTTTCGTGTGACGATCCGCCCCTAAAAATGGCGGCAACCCATCGCTACTTTACCGGTTGAGGGGTGAGGCGTCGGCGCACATGCCGTGGCCGACGGCGAAGCGCCCGCTCGTTCTAGACGGTCGGAGGGACCATATGGCTGCCAATAGCACGCTCGCGGTGATGTCGCCTGAACAGGGCCTGTCGCGTTATCTAACGGAAATCCGCAAGTTTCCGATGCTGACCAAGGACGAGGAGTTCATGCTCGCCAAGCGCTGGTCCGAGCATCAGGATCCGGAAGCCGCCCACCGTCTCGTCACCTCCCACCTGCGCCTGGTCGCCAAGATCGCCATGGGTTATCGCGGCTACGGCCTGCCGATCGGCGAGGTGATCTCCGAGGGCAACGTCGGCCTGATGCAGGCCGTCAAGAAGTTCGATCCGGACAAGGGCTTCCGCCTGGCCACCTACGCCATGTGGTGGATCAGGGCCTCGATCCAGGAATACATCCTGCGCAGCTGGTCCCTGGTGAAGATGGGCACCACGGCTGCGCAGAAGAAGCTGTTCTTCAACCTGCGCAAGGCCAAGAGCCAGATCTCGGCCTTCGAGGAAGGCGATCTGCGCCCCGAACATCTGTCGGCCATCGCCACCAAACTGGGCGTGTCGGAACAGGAAGTCACCGACATGAACCGCCGTCTCGGCGGCGACGCCTCGCTAAACGCGCCGCTGCGCGCCGACGGCGAAAGCGAATGGCAGGACTGGCTGGCCGACGACACGGCCGTCTCCCAGGAGACCCAGCTCGCCGACGACGAGGAAAAGGGCATCCGCATGAGCCTCCTGCAGGAGGCCATGGAGGAGCTGACGGATCGGGAAAAACACATCCTCACAGAGCGCCGCCTCAAGGACGACCCCGTCACGCTTGAGGAACTCGCCGGCCATTATGGCGTCTCGCGCGAGCGGGTGCGTCAGATCGAGGTCCGCGCCTTCGAAAAACTGCAAAAGGCCATGCGGGCCGCCGCCGAAGAGCGCAATCTGGTCGACGCCTGATTTCCTCGGGTATCAGGACGCCCTGGCGACCGGCGCGTTCGACGCCGGCGTCTGGGTCAGGGCCAGTATGGCCCCGACCGGCTGGGCCAGACCGGCCTTGGTCACGCCGCCGCCGTCCATGAATGCCTCCAGCCCACCCGCCGCGATCGCCAACCGGGCGTCGCCGCTCTTGATCGCCACCGCCTTCAGCGTCTGCGCCTGCTGGCGGATGGCGCGGGTGGCCTGGGCCGGGTCCTGGTCGAACTGGGCCATGGCCGCAACGAGGATCCGCATCGCCTGATCCTTTATGTCCAGCCCGCCCTTGGCCGACGCATCGGTGCGGCGCTTGGGCGCTCCGGCGTATTCGCCCGAGTTGAAGCGCCGACGATCCGGCCCGACATAGCCGACCGCCTCGATCCAGGGGCGGGGCTTCAGGGCGACGTTCTCCACCCGTTTGAACAGATCGCCGGTCGTATAGGGTTTTCTCAGAAACTCGTGAACGCCCGCGTCGCGCGCCCCCTTGATGGCCGCCGCCGTCGCCTCGTTCGTGACCATGATGATCGGCGCCATGCGACAGACCATGGAGGAGCGCCGCACCCGCCGCGCCAGCCGCTCCCCGCTCAGGGTCGGGCCGGCGTATTCGGTGAAGATCACGCCGGGCTCGACGTCGCGCAGCAGCTCCACCGCCCGCTCCTCGTCGCTCTCCACATAGATTTCCCGCGCGCCCAACCCCTTGATCAGGTCCGACATCAGACGCGCAGAGGCGGCGTTGGGTTCGATGATGGCGACGCGCCGCACCGTGGGCTCGATGCGGCTCAGGGTCTTTGCGTCCGCAGTGAACAAGGGGTCGGCTCCGTTTGACTCCTCGACCCTATCTGACCGCCGTTAAGACTCGCTGAATTGCTCAGCCCTGGAAGGGATCGCGCATCAATATGGTGTCGTCCCGCTCGGGGCTGGTCGACAGCAGGGCCACCGGCGCCCCGATCAGCTCCTCGATCCGACGCACATATTTGATGGCGTTGGCGTTGATGTCCTTGAAGCTGCGCACGCCTCCGGTGCTCTCGCTCCAGCCTTCCAGCTCCTCGAACACCGGCTCCGCCGCCGCCTGGTCCTTCAGACTGCTGGGCAGATAGTCCAGCACCTCGCCGTTGACGCGATAGCCGACGCAGATCTTCAGCGTCTTCAATCCGTCCAGCACGTCCAGCTTGGTCAGGGCGATGCCGTCGATGCCGTTGATCGCCACCGACTGGCGCACCAGCACGGCGTCGAACCAGCCGCAACGCCGCGCCCGTCCGGTGTTGACCCCGACCTCGCGGCCGACCGTCGCCAAATGCTGACCGACCGCGTCGTCCAGTTCGCAGGCGAAGGGCCCTTCGCCGACCCGGGTCGTATAGGCCTTGACGATGCCCAGCACATAGCCGACGCCCCGAGGCCCGATGCCCGACCCCGCCGCCGCCTGCCCCGCCACCGTGTTGGAGCTGGTCACATAGGGATAGGTGCCGTGATCCACGTCCAGAAAGGCGCCTTGGGCCCCTTCGAACAGCACCCGCTTGCCCGCCTTCTGCGCCTGGTCCAGCACCCGCCAAGCCGGCTTCACATAGGGCAGGATCTTGGGCGCGATCTCCAGCAGTTGGGCCAACAGCGCCTCCGGATCGATCGGCTCCAGGCCCAGACCGGCGCGAAGGGGATCGTGGTGCGAGCGCAGCCGGTCGATCTTGACCTTCAGGTCGTCCGCATTGGCCAGATCGCACACCCGAATGGCGCGTCGCCCCACCTTGTCCTCATAGGCCGGGCCGATGCCGCGTCCGGTCGTGCCGATCTTGGCCCCAGGCGCGCTGGCCGCCGCCTCGCGCGCCACGTCCAAGGCCGGATGGATGGGCAGGATCAGACAGGCGTTGTCGGCGATGGTCAGGATGTCGGGGCTGATGTTCACGCCCTGCGCGGCGATCTTCTCGATCTCGCCGACCAGGTGCCAGGGATCGACCACCACCCCGTTGCCGATGATCGACGGCTTACCCTGGACGACGCCCGAGGGCAGCAGGGCCAGCTTATAGACCTTGCCGTCCACGACCAGCGTATGACCCGCATTGTGCCCGCCCTGGAACCGCACCACCATGTCGGCGCGGTTGGACAGCCAGTCCACGATCTTGCCCTTGCCCTCGTCGCCCCACTGGGCGCCGACCACCGCCACGTTCGCCAAAGTCCGTACTCCGCCTCGCGTCCTCGTCGGAGAACGCATCAAAACCAGCAGGCGCCGCAGCATTGCGACGGTCTGAATGCGGGCGCAGCCTATAGCGGGGGAATCGTCCGGTGTCGTCCCGATCCGTCGTATTTTACGACAGTTCCCCCACCGCCGTCTCGAACGCCCATTCGAGCCACGGCGTCGCCGCCACTACATCGGCCGTCTCGACGGTGCAGCCGCACCACAGCCGAAGGCCCGGCGGCGCGTTCCTGTGGGGCTCCATATCGAACACGGCGCCCTCGCCTTCCAGCAGGGCCTTGAACCGTTTGACGAAGGCCTTCTGCCCCGCCTCGTCCAGGCCGGTCACGCGCGGATCGAGGAACTTCAGACAGACCGAGGTGGTCGAGCGGATTTCGGGCCTCTCGGGCAGGAAGGCGATCCAGTCGGTCCGCTCCACCCAGTCAGCCAGGGCGGCGAAGTTGGCGTCGGTGCGCCGGACCAGTTCGCTCAAGCCCCCGATCCCTTGCGCCCATTCCAGGGCGTCGATCCAGTCCTCGATGGTCAAAATAGAGAAGGTGTTGATCGCCACCCCGTCGGCCAGGGCGCGATCGAACCCCTTGCCGTCGGTCAGGCGCAGCAGTTTCGGGACGGGTCGTTCGGGCCGATAGGAATCCAGCCGCGCCACCGCCCGCGGCGACAAAACCATCACCCCGATCCCCGCCTCGCCGCCCAGCGCCTTCTGGAAGCTGAAGGTCACCACATCCAGCTTGTCGAACGGCAAGGGCATGGCGAAGGCGGCCGAGGTGGCGTCGCAGATCGCCAGCCCCTCGCGATCGTCCGCGATCCAGTCGGCGTCCGGCACGCGCACGCCCGAGGTCGTGCCGTTCCAAGGGAAGACCACATCCTTGGACCAGTCGGCCCGGCTCAGGTCCGGCAGCTCGCCCCAGGGCGCCGTCAGGGCCTCGGGCTCCAACCCCAGATGATCGCGCACGTCCGCCAGCCAGGTCAGGCCGAAATTCTCGAAGGCGACCACCTGCACCGGCCGCTGACCCAGCATGCCCCACAGGGCCGCCTCGACCGCCCCGGTGTCCGATCCCGGCGTATAGAGCAGCACATGGCTGTCCGGCACTTCCAGCACCGCCCGCGTCAGTCTCAGCCCGTGGGCGAACCGCTCCACCACCTCGGGCGCGCGAATGCCCCGTCCCAACAGGTCCTGCGGCAGGCCGCCCAGGCTGTAGCCCGGCCGTTTGGCCGTCGGTCCGGCCGAGAACCACGGCCGCGCCGGTTTGACATCAGGCTTTGCGATCATGGTCTCTTCCCCTTGCGCGACCGCGCGTCACCCGGCCCAAACGCCGCTCAACGCCCCGGCGTATAGGGCCGCTTGGCCCGCCAGTCTTCGGCGAACTTGATCAGGGCCGCATCCGGCGTCTCGGGCAGGGTCACGACGATACGGGCCAACAGATCGCCGCGCCGTCCCTGGGCGAAGGCGCCCCGTCCCTTCAGCCGCAACAGCTTGCCCGAGTTGGAGCCCGGCGCGATCGTCACCTGCACCTCCCCTTCCGGCGTCGGCGCCCGCACCTTGGCCCCCAGAACCGCATCGGGCACCGAGACCGGCAGGTCCATCGTCAGGTCCGCCCCGTCGCGCTTATAGATGGGGTGCGGCTCGATCTTCAGCTCGATCAGGGCGTCGCCGTTCTCGGCGCCCCGCCCCGGCGCCCCCTGGCCGCGCAGGCGGATGGTCTGGCCGTCCGACGCGCCCTTGGGAATGGTCACGTCCAGGGTTCGACCGTCTGAGAACTGGATTCGCCGGGTCGCCCCCGAAATGGCGTCCTCCAGGCTGATGTTCAGGCTGGCGCGCACGTCCTGGCCGCGCGCGGTGAAGTCGCGCGGACCCCGCTGGCGGCCCGCGCCCCCGAACATGCCGAACAGATCGTCCAGGTCGATGCCTTCGAAGTCGGCCCGACCGCCCGGTCCGCCGCCGCCGGAGAAGCCGCCCTGGCCGAAGGGATTGCCGCCCGGCCGTCCGCCCCCGCCGAAGCCGCGATACTGTTCATTGCCGTCGGCGTCCAACTGGCCCGCGTCATACTTGGCCCGCTTTTCCGGATCGCCCAACAGGTCGAAGGCCGCCGTCACCCGTTTGAACCGTTCCTCGGTCTTGACGTCGCCGGGGTTCTTGTCGGGGTGCAGTTCCTTGGCCAGTTTGCGGAACGCCTTCTTGATCTCGTCCGCGCTCGCGCCCTTTGAAACGCCCAGTTCCTTATAGGGGTCGCCTGCCACGTCCGTTGCCGCTCCAACTGAAAACACCTGAGAGGCCGTCAGTTAAGCCATGCCCCCGCCCCCGCAAAGGGCCGGACCCGGATATTTGCTCAGGCCAGAGCCTGATCCGTTGAGGAGGAACCGCTTCGCGGTTCCGCTGAAACGGTGAATCAGGCTCCAGATTAGAGCGAGAGCCTGATTCACGCTTCTGTCGGAACCGCCGCGCGGTTCCGTCCGAAACCATCAGGCTCTAAGCCGATTTCCGCCTCGGCGCCCCAGCCGAACCCCTCCCCCCACTGGGCCACGGCGATCCGCGCCGTCGGCGGCGCCCCGTCCGGAAAGTCCGCCGCCGCGTCCGCTGCGGCGTAAAGGGCCGTCGCCCCATCGACCTCCATCGTCCGCACCACCGCGCCCCCGTTCGTCACCCGGAGACGAAAACGCATCGGATCGACCGGCGTCGGCTCGCCGTCCCAGCCGTCGCCGTACAGCCGCACGCGCGGCGTCCAACTGATCCGCCGGCCCTCGGCCGAGGCCCGGACCGTCAGCCCCGCCGGCGACCACGGCCGGTCGTAAAGCCCCCGCAGGGTGAATCCCGCCTCGCGGAACCCCGC
>NZ_JBWKZJ010000020.1:0-52557 GCF_059424365.1 Brevundimonas sp. GW456-12-10-14-LB3 | reverse complement strand
GTCGCGGGCGCCTCGGGGGCGGGGGCGCTGAAGGTTTCCTGCTCGTGGAAGGGCCCCTTCTTGATGGCGTAGAGGATCAGCCTGACCTCGACGACGGCCAGGGCGCCGTACAGGGCGGTGAAGCCGATGATGGTGCCCCACAGCTGGGGCACGGTCAGGGACGAGGCGCCCAGGAAGGTCGGCAGCACGCCTTCCACCGCCCACGGCTGACGCCCGAACTCGGCCAGGATCCAGCCGAACTCGATCGCGACCCACGGCAGCGGGATCATCAGCACGGCCAGGCGCAGGAACCAGCGGGTGTCATGCTTGCGCACGGTGCACAGGAAGAAGGCCGTGGCGAAGAACAGGATCATGAACATCCCGATGCCGGCCATGATGCGGAAGCTCCAGAACAGGGCCGGCACGTTCGGCACCGTCTCCCAGGCCGTCTGTTTGATCAGCTCGGGCGAAGCCATGCGCGGATCGGCGACGTGGCGCTTCAGCAGCAGGCCGTAGCCCAGGTCGCGGCGATGGGTCTCGAACACGCCGCGGGCGACGGGATCGGCCGGATTGGCCTTGACCTTCTCCAGGGCGTCATAGGCGATGACGCCGGATTCGATGCGGTCCTCAGCGGTGGCGACCAGTTCGAAGATGCCCTCGACCGGCTTGTCGATGGTGCGGGTGGCGATCAGACCCATGATCCACGGCACGTGGACGCCGTAATGGGTCTCGCGATCCTTCATGCTGGGGATGCCGATCAGGGTCAGGCCGGCGGGCGCGGGCTCGGTGTGCCACATGGCCTCCAGCGCGGCCAACTTCATCTTCTGGTTGTCGGTCAGGGCGTAGCCGGACTGGTCGCCCAGGACGACGACGGACAGAGAGGCCGCCAGGCCGAAGGCCGAGGCCACGGTCATCGACCGCTTCGCGAAGCCGACATGCTTGCCGCGCAGCAGATAGAAGGCCGAGACGCCCAGCACGAACACCGAGGCGCAGACATAGCCGGCGCTGACGGTGTGGACGAACTTGGCCTGGGCCACCGGGTTGAAGATCACGGCCATGAAGTCCGTCACCTCCATCCGCATCGAGTCCGGATTGAAGGCGGCGCCGACCGGGTTCTGCATCCAGCCGTTGGCGATCAGGATCCACACGGCCGACAGGTTCGTACCCAGCGCCACCATGAAGGTGACCAGCAGGTGGGCCGACGGCTTCAGCTTGTCCCAGCCGAAGAACATCAGACCGACGAAGGTGGCCTCCAGGAAGAAGGCCATCAAGCCCTCAATGGCCAGAGGCGCCCCGAAGATGTCGCCGACATAGTGGCTGTAATAGCTCCAGTTCATGCCGAACTGAAACTCCATGGTGATACCGGTGGCGACGCCCAGCACGAAGTTGATGCCGAACAGCGTGCCCCAGAAGCGCGTGATCGTCCGCCAGATCGGCCGACGGGTCATCACATAGATGGACTCCATGATGACCAGCATGAACGACAGCCCCAGGGTCAGGGGCACGAACAGGAAATGGTAAAGGGCTGTCAGCGCGAACTGCAGCCTGGATAGGTCGACGACCGCGAGGTCGATCATGGCTCTAGGCTCCTTGTAGCCGGCCCCGACGACCGACGTTCGTCCCGCCCTAGAACCAAGGCGGGGCGGTCGCCTTGATTTCGATCAAAGCCCCCTTGCCCTCGGGATCGTAGTGGACTGATCGTCCTTGGACATTTCGCCCAACGACGGTTTGTCCAATGGCTTTCGGCCCTGTCCCGAGGCTGGAGTGTTCGAATGACCTCTGCGCCGATTTCGGCCTCCTCTCCCGCCGCCCCTCCCGCCGTCTGGCTGAAACGGTCCGCCGCGCCCTGGCGGCGTCTGACCGCCCTGGCGGGTCTTCTGGCGGTGGCGGACGTGGTTCCGGCGGTCGGTTTCGCCGGCGGTCTGGCCATGACGGTGGCCGCCTTCGGCGCCTCGCCCCTGGCCGCCCTGCCCTGGCTGCTGCTGGCGGTCGTCAGCCTGATCGCCCGCGGCCTGATCGGTCAGGCGACGGTGGTGGTGGGCGCGCGCCTGGGTCGGTCGGTCAAGACCAGCGTGCGCGACCGGCTGCTGGTCGACCTTTTCGGCCGGGGCGCCCGGTCCGGCGACCGTTTGACCGCCGTGGTCGAAGGGGTCGGCGCGCTGGACGGCTATATGTCCCGCTTCATCCCCCTGAAAATGGCCGCCGGCCTTTCGCCCCTGTTGATCATCGCCGTCGCCGCCGTCGCCAGCCCCTTTTCCGCCGGCATACTCCTGTTCACCCTCCTGCCCTTCGTCTTCGGCATGATCCTGGCCGGAACCGCCGCCGCCGGTGAAAGCCGCCGTCAATTCCAGGCGCTGGAACGGCTGTCGGGCCTGTTCGTCGATCGGGTGCGCGCCCTGCCCGCAGTCCTGGCCTTTGACGCCCGCGCCCGCACCACCGTCGAAATCGCCCGCGCCTCCGATGAACTGGAGCGGCGCACCAATCGGGTCATGCGGATCGCCTTCCTATCCTCCGGGGTGCTGGAGTTCTTCTCGGCCCTGTCGGTGGCGCTGATCGCCGTCTATTGCGGCTTCAACCTGTTGAAGCTCCTGCCCTTCCCCGCGCCCGAGCAGCTGGACCTGCCGCGCGCCTTCTTCGTGCTGGCCCTGGCGCCCGAGGTGTATCAGCCCCTGCGTCGCCTTGCCGCCGCCTATCATGACCGCCAGGCGGCCGAGGCCGCCGTCCCCGCCCTGATCACGCCCGAGCCCGTCGCGCGCGACCGACATATCCTGCCGGAAGACGCCCCGGCGATCCGCTTTTCCAGCGTCTCTATCGCTTACGGAGACGCCGCCCCGGTGATTTCCGATTTCGACCTGGAGGTCCGCCCCGGCCAGATCGTCGCCCTGGTCGGCGCCAGCGGCTCGGGCAAGTCCAGCCTGCTGCACCTGTTCCTGGGCCTGTCGCCCCTGACCGCCGGAGAGGTCGAGGTGGGCGGCGCGCACCTCAGTCAGGCGGGCGACTTCGCCGGTCAGATCGCCTGGGCCAGCCAGAACCCCGTCGTCGTGCCGGGCAGTCTGGGCGACAACATCCGCATCGCCGATCCGTCCGCCTGCCCCGGCCGGATCCTGGTCGCCGCCGGAGAGGCGGGCCTGTTCGGCGATCTGGACCGGCCCATCGACGAACGCGGCGGCGGCCTTTCGGGCGGCGAACGGCGCCGCCTGGGCCTGGCCCGCGCCATTCTGAAGCGCGCCCCCATCCTGCTGCTGGACGAGCCCACGGCCAATCTGGACCCGGCTGCGGAAGAGGCCATGCTGGATCTGATCCGCCAGGCGACGCGCGGTCGCACGACCTTGATCGCCACCCATTCCGCCGCCGTCGCGGCCATGGCCGACCGCGTGGTGCGCCTGTGATGAACCGTCCCTCGGCCTCCCGCATCGGCGCCCTGATCGCCGCCCAGCGTCGCGCCCAGCGGCTGCGTCTCCGTATCGCCGCTGCGACCGGCGCGATCGTCGCCGTGGCGGCGACCTGTCTTCTGGGGCTGTCGGGCTGGTTCATCACCAGCGCCGCCCTCGCCGGGGTCGCCGGATCGGCGGCGGTCCAGGCCTTCAACTATATGGTGCCCAGCGCCACCATCCGTCTGCTGGCGATCCTGCGGACCGGCGCCCGCTATATCGAGCGGGTCTCCGGCCATGAGGCGGCGCTGAAGGCCCTGGCGCGGCTGCGTCCGCAACTGTTCGATGCCCTGGCTTCGGCGCCGCCAAGCCGCGCCCTGGCTCTCGCTTCGGGGGAAGCCTCGGCGCGGCTGGTCCAGGATGTGGACGCGGTTCAGACCCTGTTCGTGCGGCTGTCGGCGCCTTGGGCCCTGGGAGCCGGCGCCGCGTCCGCCGCCCTCCTCGCCGGCCTGGCCAGTCCATGGGCGGGCGCGCTCCTGCTGGCCTCAATGGCCCTCTGCGCAGCCGGCGCCCTTCTGATCGCGCGACGTCTGGCCGCCCCCGCCGGGCAGGCGGTTCAGATCGCCGTTGGCCGACTGAAAGACCGGCTGGCCGCCCTGGAGGCCGTATCGCCCGAATTGAAAGCCTATGGGCTGGACCGTTGGGCGGCGACCCAAGCGGCCGAGGCCGCCGCCGATCTGGACCGAGCCCAAGCGGCCCTGACCCAGGCCGGAGGCTGGATGGCCGCCTGGCAGGCGGTCGTCACGGGGGCGGCGGTCGCGGCGGTGGTCCCCGCCACCCTGGGTGCATCCCTGCCTCTGACCGCCCTGGCCGCCCTGGCGGCGGTGATGGGCGTCGAGTCGGTCGCCGGCCTGGTCGGCGCCCTGCAACAGAACGGCGCCGCCGAGGAAGCCGCTCGCCGCCTGGAGGCCCTGCCCTCGGCTCTTCACCCGAATCGGGCGCCGGTTTCGGTCGCCCCGACCCTGGTGCTCCAGGCCGACGGCGCGGCCCTTCATCCGCCGGCGCGCCTGGGCCTGATCGGCCCCTCCGGTGCGGGCAAGACCACGCTGATCGAACGCCTGATCGGCCTGCGGGACGCCCAGCCGGGCGAAGCTCGCCTGGGCGACATCGACGTCGCCGACCTGACCCCCGAGGACCGACGGCCGCTGTTCGCCTATGCCGCCCAGGACGTGCGGCTGATCGACGGCACCGTCCGCGAGAACCTGCTGCTGGCCGGCCCGGCCGACGACGACGCCCTGTGGCGCGCCCTGGACGACGCGGCCCTGGCCGAACGTCTGCGCGCCGACCCGGCGGGTCTGGACGCCCGCATCGGCCCCAACGGCGAACGGCTGTCCGGGGGCGAACGGCGTCGGCTGGGTCTGGCGCGCGCCTATCTGCGGCCCGCCGCCTGGCTGGTGTTGGACGAACCGACCGAGGGGCTGGACCCGGCGACCGAGGCCCAGGTGCTGAAGGCCCTGGATCGACGGCTGAAACAGGCCGGTCAGGGCCTGATCCTGGTCAGCCACCGCTCCGCCCCAACTCAGTTGTGCGACCGGACGATCCGGGTCGAGGGCGTGGGGGAAGACGGGCGGGTCGGCCTGGCGCCCGCCCGTCGGCTCACGCCCGCCTAGAGCATAATCGTTTCGGACGGAACCGCTTCGCGGTTCCGACAGAAGCGTGAATCATGCTCTCGTTTTAATCTGGAGCCTGATTCACGGCTTCAGCGGAAGCGCGAAGCGATTCCACTTCAACCGATCAGGCTCTAAGCCTCGCCCTCGGCGATGTCGCGCAGCCGCTCGGGTTCTTCGATCCGCAGTTCGCTGAGCGACAGCAGACGGATCACCCCTGTGGTCTTGAACTTGGTCAGGACCCGGCTCACCGTCTCTATGGTCAGGCCCAGATAGTCGGCGATCTCGGATCGGGTCATCGGCAGCCGCACCTGATCCTCGGCCTGCGGCCGCAAGGGATCGCGGCTGGGCAGCTCCAGCAGGAAGGAGGCGATTCGTTCCTGCGCCGTCTTGCGGCCCAGGAGCAGCATCTGGTTCTGGGCGGCGGCCAGTTCGTGGGTCGCCCGATCCAGCAGAGCCTCTTCCAGCCGGGGCCGCTCACGCACCAGAGCGCGGTATTCGCTCTTGCGGAACCGGCACAGGGTCGAATCCTCGATCGCCTCGCCTGAAAAGGCGTAGTCCTCGCCGGTCGCCAGGCCCACGAAGTCGCCGGCGAACAGGAAGCCCGTGATCTGGCGCCGCCCGTCGGGCAACAGCTTGTAGATCCGCACCGATCCCGAGGTGATGTTGAACAGATGGACGGCCGGATCGCCCTCGCGGATCAGGGCCTCGCCCGCCTTCAGCGACACCCTTTCGGCGATGGCGTCCAGGCCGGCCAGGTCCGCCGGATCCAGGCTGCTGCAGACGCTGAAGGCGCGCGCGCCGCAGCCGACGCAGACCGATTCCTGTCGGCGCTGTGCGCAGTCGGTCGGCAGGGCGCGAAGTTCCAGCATGATGGCGCGATTATGCTCTTGTCCGCCTAAGACGCAATTCTTTTGACGCGGATCAAGGCGGTCCTTTCGTCTAAGCCCTAGACGTCCGACAATGAGCGCACTCCAATACCGACGCCTGAGCGGCGACGAGGCCGACCAGGCCTATGTCATCGCGCGCATGGCTGATTCGACCCTGACGATGGACGCCTGGCGCGCCCGCGTCGCGGCGGCGCCTGCGGCCGGCGGAGTGATGGCGGCCGTGGCGGGAGGGGTCGTGCGCGCGGTCCTGGCCTATACGATAGCCACCACGACGGAGGGCGAGCGTCAATTCATCGTCGACGCCCTGGTCGCCTTCGATCTCTTGAGGCCCGAGCGGCTCGTCCAGGGCCTGATCGACGCCGCATGCGACCTGGCCCGGCAGAACTGCAAGGCCATAGGCCTGTCGGCGGGCCTGGACGCGCCAGGACGCGACGCCGTGATACGCCATATCGCCGAAGGCGCCGTGCTGCATCGGGTCATCTGATCCGGCGGCGCGGACAGGCTGCTGGTGCGGGCGGCCGGGATCGAACCGGCAAGGGCTTTCGCCCGGCAGATTTTAAGTCACACACGCCAGCATCAAACAGCTGATACTAAATACCTTTCTATCAAAAATCAGTTCACTGTGTAAGGTTTTGTGTAAGCCTGACGGCCTTGAAGTTGTGGATTTCCCCTGACTTGGATCGACGGCGAGCGTCTTCGCCCTCCCATATGCGGAAGCAAAAGCCGGACCGCCTTGAGGAGAATGCGGTCGAGGAGCTTAGGGCCGATCGCTGCCTCCCCCCGCCGCAAGGTGTTCAGACGCACGGCCAGCCGCGCTTCGTGATGGAGACTGGGCCGTCAGGCGATCGGTCGATCGGCGCTCGTCCCGGGCAGCGGTGTTCGGGGGCGAGGCGGATTGAGCCTTGTTTGAACCGGGCGGTCGAAGCCGTAACGGAAAGCCGCAGCGCCAAGGAAAGCCGCGACGAGCCCCGCCGTCCACACGCCCCACCGGACGGCATCCGACCAGCCGGACTGACCGAAGGCGTCGAATGCTCCAAACCAGACGATCCGGCTCACCTCGTTGGTGAGGAACATGGCGAACGACATAAGCCCGAGATGTTCGATCAGCCTCGACGGCCGCACGGTTGGCAAGGCTCCGGCCGCCCAGATCAGAACGGTCAGCAGGACCACCGAGACCAGAGCGAAGTGGCCGATGACTTGCGCCGCGACGAGACCTACCAAAGCGAGCAGCCCGATGCAGCCGGCCCATATCGGCGTCGAATAGATGCGTGATCCAAAAAGAGCGGCGGCGACCCCAAGGAGGAACAGCGGAAGCGCTCGAATGAATCCGAACCTCAGAGGCAGGCGGTAGAGGGGCTCGCCGAGCCATGTCCGGCACGCCCAGTCTGTGGCAATCATCAACAAGCCGGCGCCCATCACCACGGTCCAAGGATCGAGCCGCCAGAGCAGGCGGCATATCCAGGGAAGTAGAAGGTAGCAGCCGAGAAGGGCGGATAGCGTCCAGGTCGGCGCGTTCCACCCCAGCCCGCCTGGAACTCCGTAGGCTTGAACCAGAAAGACCTGCGCCGGCAACTGACCCCAATCGAACCACTGCGGATTGCTCGGGGCGATCCCGAAAAGCCCGGCGAGGGCGATCAACAGCGCCAGCGCGCCGACGACTACCAGATGAGAGGGCGCGACGCGAAGAAGGCGCTGGCGGACATAGGCGTGTAGCGGGATTGCGCGGGCCGCGAAGCCGTCGCCGTAGATCCGGGCAAGGACGTACCCGGAGTCGATGATGAAGAAATTTGTCAGGAGATAGCCCCGGTCGAACACCGGGTGGAACTGACCCAGAGGCGTCGGGGCCGCTTCGCGGAAGTGGTAAAGAATGATCAGCGCGCCGGCGACAAAGCGCAGGATATCGAGCCAACCACCCCGCGAAATCCTGACGGGCTGCGGTCGTGCGTGCTCAGATGCAATCATCAAGGCCGTGCCTGCCCGGCCGCTGTGGGGTGATCGTGATGACGCGGAGCGAACTGCAAGTGATCTCGCGTCAGAACAAGAAGGCCGAACCCCATGAGGCATACAGCCGCCATGGCGGCGGTCATGACCCGACCAGCCTGCCCCTTCCGCCCGAGACGATAGGTCATGATCGCTAGGAGCGACATGAGAACGCCGAAGGACACGAACACCGGGATGCGGTAGGTTGCCGCCAGCGGTACGGCGAGACAGAAGACGATCGCGCCGGCGACGAGGCTCGCGCCAACCGCGATCAGTGTGTCCTGCACCGGCCGGAACGGCTCTGGCCTCCCGTATAGCTTGGACCGGCCGCGCCCCTTGTAGCGCCCTGGACGCCATCGAGGAGCCTTGCTCCGGATCGGGGATCGCTTGCCCCCCATGGCTTCAGCCCTGCGCGTCCGCCGGGCGAGCCGCCCGGTTGGCCAGCCACACCCGCATGCGGACGATTTCAGCTTCCTGGGTGCGAATGATCTCCTCCGCGAGGCCCTTGACCTCGGGGTCCGAACCTTGGTCGAGCGCAATCCTTGCCATGGCGACCGCCCCCTCGTGGTGGGCGATCATCCCGCGCATGAAGTCGACATCGGCGTCGCCGCTGTAGTCGATGTTCATAGCGGCGTGCATCCGCTCGTTCGCCTCCTTGTAGGACCGGGTGGCGGGATTATCCGCGGCGGCATCGCTGTGCCCGGCATGCTGGTCGATCGGGCGCGCATCGACTGCCGTCGGCTCCGGCGCCGGACGCCCCTGCCGCGAGAGCATCCCGAAGCCGAAGACCGAGATCAGGAGAAAGGCGGCGATGACGCCAACCCAGCCGAGACGTTTCATTGGACTATCCTTTGCTTTCCTGAAGGCGGGTCATTCGACGCCGCGCGGACCGCGCCATGCCAGAAGGCGAAGCGCGTTGAAGACGACCAGCAGGGTGGAACCCTCGTGGAGGGCGACGGCAGGTCCGATGCCGAGACCGAGGATCGTCGCCGGGACGAGGAACGCCACGACCCCGAGGCTGACGAACAGGTTCTGGCGGATGATGCGGCGGGTTTGACGGCTAAGACCCACGGTGAAGGGCAACTTCGACAGATCATCCGCCATCAAGGCTACGTCGGCGGTCTCCAGGGCGACGTCCGATCCCGCCGCACCCATGGCGACGCCGACCGTCGCGGTGGCCATCGCCGGAGCATCGTTGACGCCATCGCCGACCATGGCGACCTTGGTCTCCGCCCGGAGTTTCTTGATGGCGTCGACCTTGTCCTCCGGCATCAGGTCGCCCCACGCCTCGGTCAGCCCGACCTGACCGGCCACCGCCTGGGCCGCCTTCTGGTGGTCGCCCGAGATCATGATCATGCGGCGAATGCCGAGCGCGCGGAGCGCGGTAAGGGTCTCGCGCGCCTTGGCCCGAGGCGTGTCAAGAAGGCCGATGACCCCGAGATCCTTTGTCCCGCGGCGAACCACCATGAGCGTCCTCCCCTGGTTTCGAAGGGCCGCGACGGCGATCTCGGTGTCCGGTGCGAGCGGAGAGATGGCGTCCGAACCGAACATCTCCGGTTTGCCGATCCAAACATCCTGGTCGTCCAGGCGTGCCGTGACGCCCTTGCCAGTCAGGCTACGCAAATCCGTTGCGGTTCGAACGGGGGCGGCGACCAACCGCTGGCTTCCGTCGCGGACGATCGCTTCCGCCAAGGGGTGATCGCTGAGCCGTTCGACCGCGACAGCAATCTCCAGGAGCTCGCTCTCGGTCGTCTGGCCGAACGGAACGACTTCGGTGATCCGCGGCCGCCCCTCGGTCAGCGTCCCGGTCTTGTCAAACGCGATGGCGTCGAGCGCTCCCAGGTTTTCGAGCGGCGCGCCACCCTTGACGAGAACCCCGGCGCGGGCCGCCCGGGCGACCCCGGACAAAACCGCGCTCGGCGTGGCGATCGCGAGAGCGCACGGACTGGCGGCCACCAGCACGGCCATCGCCCGATAGAAGCTGTCGCGGAACGGCTCGTCGACGACAACCCATGCGAACAGGAGGACGAAGGCCAGACCGAGCACGAGGGGCACGAAGACGCGCTCGAAGCGGTCGGTGAAGCGCTGGGTCGGCGACTTTTGGGTCTCGGCCTCGCTCACCATCCGGACGACCTTGGCCAAGGTGGTGTCGTTGGATCGACGCGTCGTTTCGATCTCGATGGCGCCGCCGCCGTTAATGGTGCCAGCGAAGACCACCGACGCCGCCGAGACATTCGCCGGCTTGGCGCGGGCCTCCTCGGGGTTCGGGACAGGCTGCTTGTCGACCGGAATGCTCTCCCCCGTGACTGGAGCCTGGTTCACGCTGGATGTTCCCTTCACGACGAAGCCGTCGGCCGGGAGTCGCTCGTTGGGCCGAACGACGACCAGGTCGCCGACTTCCAACTCTTCGACCGGAAGTTCGACGACGGCCTCTCCTCGCCGCACATGAGCGGTGCGCGGGGCCAAGGCGGCTAGAGCCTCGATCGCCTTCTTGGCGCGCCCCATCGCAAAGTGCTCGAGGGCGTGCCCGAGGCTGAACAGGAACAGCAGCAGCGCCCCTTCCGCCCAGGCTCCGAGCGCCGCGGCGCCGGCTGCGGCCACCAGCATCAGGGTGTCGATCTCGAAACGCTTGCGTCGCAGGTTCCCGACAGCCTCGCCGACCGTGAACCAGCCGCCCAAGGCATAGGCGATCAGGAAAAGGCCGAAGGGCAGCCATCCCGGCACGCCCGGAATGAATTTCTCGATCAGCCAGCCAACCGTGAGCGCGACACCGCTGCCGACCGCGAAGATGAGCTCCGTGTTGGGTCCGAGGAAGCCGCCATGACCATGGTCGTGCCCGTCGCCTTCGGAATGACCGTGGTCATGGCCATCGCCATCGGAGTGACCATGGTCGTGACCGTCATCGGGCGTATGACTGGCCTCGTGATCGGATGGCGCTTTCGGCTGCGCTTCAGGGGTCTTCGTAGCGGTTGAAGCGGCCCCCTCCGTCGCCCGCACTAGCGCGAGGCCGTGGCTCGCAAGGCGCTCGACAAGCGTTTCACGGTTCGTGATCTGCCGGTCGAACTCCAGGCGCAGAGCGCCAGCCGGATCCAGCACCGCCTCGATCACGCCGGCTTCTTCGCCGAGCGCGGCCGCGAGCGTGCGGGCGTGGCGGGCGTGGCGGACACCCTCCACTCGCCCGACGAGATGCCCGAAACGCTCACTGACCTCGGCTCCGGCCTGACGCGCACGGCGACGGACCTGAGCCAGCGACAGCTGGTCGGGATCGTAGTGGATGCAAAGCTCTGGGCCTCCCTCGCCTTCGGCGACATGCGCCTCGGAGACGCCGGGTTCGGCCCGCAACAGCGCGATCAGCCGTCCAACGCAGCCGTCCTGCACATCGGGCGCATGGGGCAGGAGGACGGGAATGTTGAGGCGGAGGGTCTTGGGCATGATCGGGCTCCTCAGGAGACATCACGGGTAAGGGGCGAGCGGTCGGGCACGAGCATCCCGGCGCGCTGGGCGGCGGCTCCAGCGATGAAGGCGGCGACCGCCAGAGCCGCACTCAGGAGGATGACCAGTCGCTTGCGGCTCATTGCGGCCTCCTCACGGCAAGGCGATGAGAGCGTCGAGCCAGCCGAGGTTCTGGAGGTGCTCCAGTCCCTCGAACACGGGCAACGCGAGAAGGAAGACAAGGCCGTCGCGGACAGTCCGGAGGAAGAAGGCCGGCCGGACGGACAGTTCCGCCTCATCACGCCAGAGGCGCAGGTTCGGGACGAAGCGGGGGGTGCGCACGACGTAGCTGCGGTAGGTGTCGCCGAAGGCCGACGTCAGAAAGCTTTCCTCTCGGCTCGCCACGGTGCGGAACACGATCCAGCAGGCGACGGCGAAGGTGGCGCCGACGGTCAGGCTGCCCGTTTGTGCGCCGATCCCGAATGCACCGATGAAGCTGAAGACATAGAGCGGGTTTCGACACAGCGAATAGGGTCCGCTGGTGACGACCTCCTGCTTCTTTCGGCCGCCGATGTAGAGCGAGCACCAGGCGCGGCCCAGAATGCAGACCATAATGGCGATCAGCCCGAGGTGTTCGACGGGATGCTCGAGCTGTGGCTGGGCCTTCACGAGAGCGGTCCAGGCCAGCAGGGCGAACAATCCGGCGGCGATGAAGAGTTTGCGCCAGCGTTGAACGGACGCGATGTCGATCAACGGCGGGCTCATGTCACCGAGCCCTCCGAATCGCGTCGCGCGACGCGCGCATCGCGCAGGATGTCGAAGCCGCCCTTGGCGGCTATGGCGGCGACCAGCACCCCCACCAGCAGGTCGGGCCACGACTGGTCCAACCACATCACCAGGCCGCCGGCGACGAGGATGCCGCCGTTCGAGGCGAAATCGTTCAAGCTGAAGGTCTCGGCCGCCTTCATGTTGACGTCGCTGCTCTGCTGCCGACGGATCAACATCAGGCAGATCAGATTGATGACCGCCGCCACGACGGCGAGCACCATCATGGTCGGTCCGACTGGCTCGGTTCCGGTGACCGTCCGACGCAGGGCGTCGAGCAGAACGAGAACCGAGAAGATCAGAAGCATGACGCCGGACACCTGAGCCGCCCGCGTCTTCCAGATCAGGGCGCGTCCGACCGCCAGAAAGCTGATCAGATAAACGGCCGCGTCCGAGCCGTTGTCGACGGCGTTCGCGAGCAGAGCGCTGGAGTCGGGGGCGATGCCCCCCACTCCCAGGCCCACGAACAGGAGAGCGTTCAGGAACAGCACCACCAGGAGGGTGCGGCGCTGGACCTGCTCTGTTTCGTGGGCCCCGCTCATTCCTCGATCCCTTCCGCCTTCCGGTGTTTCACGGCCTTGGCCGCGAAGGTCGGAAGGACAAGGAGCGTCAGCGCGGTGGCCGTGAGCAGGCCTCCGATGACCACGGTGGCCAGCGGCTTCTGCACTTCGGCGCCGGCGCCGTGAGCGAATGCCATCGGGATGAACCCGACGATGGCGACGAGAGCCGTCGTCAGGACGGCGCGAAGCCGGCTTGTCGCGCCTTCGATGGCGGCAAGACGCGGCGCCGCTCCGCCCGTGAGACGCTCCCGAATGGCCTGCATCAGCACGAGACCGTTCAAGGTCGCGACGCCGGACACGGCGATGAAGCCGACCGCTGCGGAAACCGAGAACGGCATCCCCCTGAGGACAAGCGCCAGGGCGCCGCCGACCAGAGCCAACGGAACGCACGCGAACACCAGGCCCGCCTCGGCGAAGGACCCCAGAGCCATGAAAAGCAAGACCCCGATCAGGATGAAGACGATCGGAATGACCAGCCCCAGACGCTGTTCGGCCCGCTTCAGGTTCTCGAACTGGCCACCCCAGGTCAGGGAGTAGCCGGTCGGAAGATCGACGTCGGCCTCCACCTTGGCCTGGGCCTCGGTGACGAAGCCGCCCAGGTCGCGCCCGCGAACGTTGGCCTGCACCACCATCCGCCGGCTGCCGTCATTGCGGCTGATCTGGTTCTGTCCTTCCGCGACCTGAATCCGGGCGACGGAGGAGAGCGGCACGGTCACGCCTGTGGCGGTCGTTACCGGCAGAGCCGCAAGGGCCGCCGGATCATTCCGTGCATCATCCGCGAGACGGACGACGACGCTGAAGCGACGATCGCCTTCGAAGATTTGCCCGGCCTCGGCGCCGCCGACCGCGGCCGAAACCGCCTCGGATACATCGGCGGCCGACAAGCCGTAGTTGGCGGCCGCGAAACGATCCACGCTGACGGTCAGGGTGGGCAGACCCGACGCCTGCTCGACGCGAACGTCGGCCGATCCGGGCGTTGCACGAAGGGCGGCGGCGACCCGGTCCGCAGTGGCCTGCAGCTGGGTGAAGTCGTCGCCATAGACCATCACGGCGAGGTCGGTCCGAACCCCCGAGATCAGCTCGTTGAAGCGCAGCTCGATGGGCTGGCTGAACTCGAAGCTGTTGCCGAGTTGTCCGGCGGCGAGCTCTTCGAACCGTTCGATCAGCTCCTCTTTCGGAAGGTTCGGATCGGGCCAGTCCTTGCGGTCTTTCAGGACGATGACCGCGTCCGAAATGTTCGGCGGCATCGGGTCCACCGCCGCCTCCGCCGTCCCGGTCCGGGCGAAGACAGTCTTCACCTCGGGCTGGGCCTTGATGACGCGTTCGAGGGCCATCTGCATCGCCAGCGATTGTTCCAGCGAGGCGGACGGCACGCGCAACGCCTGCATGGCGATATCGCCTTCATCCAGGGTCGGGATGAACTCCCGCCCCAAAGAACTGAAGGCGATGCCGCCAATGACGAGGGCGCCGAGCGCGGACGCCAGGACGACTTTGGGCCGGTCGACGGCGGCGCGGATCGCCGGTTCGATCCAGCGCCGCGCGTATCGGAGGATGAAGGTCTCGTGCTCGTGGGCGTGGCCGTGCTCATCGACCTCGACCTTCTTCGGATCCCGGACCAGCAGGGCCGTCATCGCCGGCACGAAGGTGAAGGAGAAGATGAAGGCGCCGACGAGGGCCAGCATCACCGTTGCGCCCATGGGGATGAAGGTCTTGCCCTCCACGCCCTCAAGCATCAGCAGCGGCGTGAAGACCAGGAGGATGATCAGCTGGCCAAAAGCAGCCGGTTTGACCATCTGACGCGCCGCGGCTCCAGCAACCTCGAGCCGCTCCCGACGTGTCAGCATTCGACCGGCTTCGGCCCGCCGCTGGCTGAGCATCAGCAGGGTATTCTCGACCACCACGACCGCGCCGTCGACCAGAAGGCCGAAGTCCAGCGCGCCCAAGCTCATCAGGTTTCCGCTGATGCCAAAGCGGTTCATGCCGATGACCGCGAACAGGAAGCTGATCGGGATCATCAGGGCGGTGATCGAAGCCGCACGGATGTTGCCGAGCAGCAGGAACAGCACCACGATTACCAGCAGAGCGCCTTCGATCAGGTTCTTGGCGACGGTTGAGATGGTCTTGTTGACCAGCGAGCTGCGGTTCAGGACCGGTTCGGCGACAACGCTCGGCGGCAGGCTCGCGGAAACCTCCTCGAGACGTTCGGCTGCGGCTTGGGCCACCGTCCGGCTGTTGCCGCCGGCCAGCATCAGCGCCGTACCAACCACGGCCTCGTGGCCGTCGCGGCTGGCGCCGCCGAGACGCGGCGCCTGGCCAATCTCGACGGTGGCGACGTCGGCGACCCGGACGACCAGTCCGTTGCGGTTGACGACGGGGGCCTGGGCGAGATCCGGGATGGTCTGCGCCAAGGCGTCGGTCCGCACGGTCAAGGCTTCGCCGGACCGCTGGACATAGCCAGCGCCAGCCTGGGTGTTGGCCCGTTCCAGCGCGACGACGAGATCGTTCAGGCTCAGACCGTAACCCGCCAGACGCGCGGCGTCGGGTCGGACCGCATACTCCTTCACATAGCCGCCGTTCACATCAACGCCGGCCAGTCCCTTCGCGGTCCGCATGCGCGGGGCGATGATCCAGTCCTGAACCGTGCGGAGGTAGGTTGCGCGGGCTTGGGGCGTGGTCAGGAGTTCACCTTCGGGCGTCAGATAGGCGCCGCCGGCCTGCCAGCCGGGCTCACCCGGTTTGGCGAGGTTGGCGCTGTTGAACGGCTTGAAGTCGACCGTCCACATCAGCACTTCGCCCAGACCCGTGGTGATGGGCGCGAGCGCCGGCTCCACGCCCTCGGGCAACCGTTCGCGCGCCTGGGCCATCCGTTCGGCCACCTGCTGACGGGCGAAGTAGATGTCCGTGTTGTCGGAGAAGATGACCGTGACCTGGCTGAAGCCGTTTCGGCTCAGCGACCGCGTGGTCTGGATGCCGGGAATACCCGCCATTGCGGTTTCGAGCGGATAGGTGACCTGACGTTCCATCTGCTCGGGCGCGAGTGCCGGCGCGATGGTGTTGATCTGGACCTGCCGGTTGGTGATGTCCGGCACGGCGTCGATGGGCAGCTGCGTCAGGTTGTAGAGGCCGAAGGCGGCGACAATCGCCGTCGCCAGGACCACGAACCATCGGAAGCGGACCGAGGCTTCGATAAGTGCTTTGAACATGACGCCCCCTAGTGCCCGTGCTCGGCTTCGCCCTTGGCCATTTCAGCCTTGAGCAGGAAGGCGTTGGCGGACGCCACGCGTTCAGATCCGGTGAGCCCGCGCAGGATCTCGGTGCGGCCCGCGGCCTGGCGGCCTGCGAGCACTTGCACGGCTTGGAAGCCTCCCTCGACCTGCACGAAGACCACGGTGTTTCCATCGACGGTCTGGACCGCCTCGGTGGGCACGGTCATCCCGCCAGTTGCCTCGCCGGTCACGATGGCGCCGGTGACGGCCGAACCGGCTGGCGGCAGAGACGCGCCAGAGGGTCGGGCCCGGATCACGGTCGCGCCGCTTTCGCTGAGACCGGCGTCGGCGGCGACGCCGGTGACGACGGCGTCGAACTCGCCGTTCGGCCCGGTCACGCGCATCGGCGAACCGGCACGCACATTGGCTGCAAGGGCAGGCGGGGCGTTGAAGACCATCTCGACACGAGCAGGATTGCTGACTTCCGCCACCACGCCGCCCTGGGCGACGAACCCGCCCGGACCGACCTGGACGCTGCTGACCACGCCCGAGATCGGACTGGTCACGCTGAGCCTGCCTGCAGCGTTCGGAGAGCCAGCGGCCGCCGAGCGGGCGCGAGCGGCGCGGGTCGCCGCCTCGGCGCTCAGGAACTGGGCGCGTGACGCCTCGACCTCCTGCCGCGCGACGATGCCCTGATCCGCCAGACTGCGATTGCGCTCATAGGCCTGGCGCGCCGCTTCAGCGGATGCCCCGGCCGCGTCGGCGTCCGCGCGGAAGGTCGCCGCCTCGCCACTGACAAGGCTCACAAGCGGCTGGCCCGCGCGGACCGACTGACCCGGAGCGACGAGAACCCGCTCGACGCGGCCTCCGACGGCAGCGCCCACGGCAGCGCGAGAATCGACCATCGGCTCTACGCGGCCGGCGAGCCGGGTCTCCCCTCCTCCTCCGCCGCCGACGCCGACGACCGTGATGCCCGCTGCCTGGATCTCTGCTGCGGTGAGTTCAATCCGACCTTCGGTCTCGGCCCCGGCGGCCTCCCCCTCGGCGTGTCCCCCCTCTTCCTCGGCATGGCCGGCTTCGCCTTCGGCGGCAGCCGGCGCGGCGGGTTCGGAGGACCGGGTGGCCAACCAGAGGCCGCCGCCTCCGAGAATGACCAGGGCGGCGACGCCGCCGATCAGCAGGGTCTTGTTCGATGTGCGCTTGCGCATCACTGGGCTCCTTCGAAGGGGGCGCGGCCATCAAGGCGCGCGAGATCGATCTCGGCTCGGACGCGCGCGAGACGCGCGTCGACCGCTGCGGACCGGGCGTTGACGAGGGCGGTGCGGGTCACCCGCAGTTCGACCTGGGAAATGCGGCCGGACTCAAAGCCGATGCGGGACAGGCGATAGGCTTCCTCTGCGGCGGTGACGCCGCCGTCAGCAGCGTTGACGCGGCTGACCGAGGCCGAAAGGCGAGCGACCGCGGCAGCGCGGTCCGCCTGGGCTTCCTGCCGCGCACTCATCAGCCGGGCATCGGCAGCGCGAAACTCGGCTTGCGCCGCTTCGATGTTTCCCCGGTTCCGGTCGAACAACGGCAGCGGCATGCTGACGCCGAAAGTCAGCGCCGTCGCATCTTCCGCCTCGAAGCGGCGGATGCCGATACTGGCGTTGATGTCGGGGCGGGCCTGAACCCGTTGAACATCGATGCGTCGTTCGGCGGCGGACCGTTGGGCTTCGGCGACGCGGACCGTCGGCGCATCCTCGATCACGGATCCGATCGTCGTTGGCGCCTCGTCGAGAAGGCTGTCTTCGATCTGCGTGACCGGAACCGGAATCATGGCGACAGCCGTGAGACGGGCATAAGCCGCGTCGCGTTCCGCGACAGCTTCATCCCGCGTCGCGCGCGCCGAGGCGGCCTCGGCCTCCCCCTGAATGCCGCGGAGGAGAGGTTCGCGACCTTCTTCCACAAGGGTCAGGGCCGCGCGGGCATCCGCGACGGTAAGGGTGAGGGTTTCTTCCGCGAGCGTGGCTCGCCTCTGCGCGGCCTCCGCCTCGGCATAGACCAGGGCCAGACGCCCTGCGGCGTCGATGACCGCAAGGTCTCGCTGAAGGCCCACTGCGCCGGCCTCGGCGCGAGCGGCGGCGACGCGCGTCGAACGACGTCCCCACAGCTCGAGATCCTGACTGATCGCCAGGGTCATGTCCGCGTTGTTCAGACCCGAATAGGGGCCTGAGCCATAGGCGTTCTCGACATCGAAGCCGAGGACAGGGTTGGGACGCACCCGCGCCTGACGGACACGGGCTTCCGCTGCGTCGTAGTTGGCGCCCGCCTCAAGGGTCGCAGGCGCATTCCCGAGTTGAGCGAGCAGTTGGGCATAGGTCGGAGCTGGGTCAGCCCATACGGGACTGGCCAGGGTCGCCGCGATCGCAGCGAGGGCGCAGCCGACCGCGTAACGCGGCCGCCTGCGAGATGTGGGAGACATGATTCATTTCCAGAGTTCTGAGGACGAAGAGGCGCGCGAAGGCGCAGGTCTTCGGTCAGACTCTGGGAGGACGCTTCAGGCCGTCAGGCGTGATGGACGCCCGGAAGTCATCCTGTCGGCCGCTTTGCAGAGGAGGCTCGCCGAACGACGGAGCAAAGGCGTCCACGGCAGGACCGCGCGCCGTTGAGGTGTGATGGCAATGGCCGTGCGAGCAGATCCCGTGACCGCCGCTCTTGCCGCTGTGGTCACCGTCGCTCTGATCATGATCGACGACCGCGTGAGCCGCGGGCGGTTCCGGCAAACAGGTCGCGGCGTCGACGGCGGGCGCAAAGAAGAAGGCGGCGAAGACAAGAGTCATCGCCACGATCAGCTTCGCCCATGTCGTCATCGACCAGGTCATCGCGCGCTGCATACTTTCGTTCGGCCCACTGGGCAATCTGTTACACAATCCGGCCCGGACGGTCCGGCTCGGCTGTAACGACTGCCTACATCCTCTAGTCACTAGAGGATCAAGCGCTTATTTTCAGTGAATGACCCCGCCTCTCTTCACTATTGGCAAACTCTCGACCGCGAGCGGCGTGAAGGTGCCCACGATCCGGTTCTACGAGCAGTCGGGCCTGTTGCCGGCGCCGCCACGCACGGCAAGCGACCGCAGGCTCTACGACGACGCAGCGCTGCGTCGACTGGCCTTCATTCGCCATGCTCGGCAGCTGGGGTTTGATCTCGACGCTATTCGTTCGTTGCTGGATTTGTCGGATTTGCCGGATCATACCTGCGAGGAAGCCAACCGGATCGCCGAGCAACACCTGAGGGCCGTCTCGGACAAAATCCAGCGACTCAAGGCGCTTGAGCGCGAGCTCGTGCGGATGACCAAGGCTTGCGCGGTCGATGGCTCAATCTCCGCCTGCAAGGTCATCGAGGTGCTGCAGGATGCGGAGTGCCGCCACCCTTGACCTCGGCCCATGCGACGCTGGGTCGCGCTCGATTGGCCTTCAAGAGCAGGTCCCCTGATCTGGGCTGAAGCGGGCTCCGGAACGGACAGGCGCTGATCTTGCGCCGGCGGGCGGTGCGGGCCGGGAACCGAGGCGTGCCATCGGCCGGTGCGGAGGCGCCGCTTCCCCCTAACCGAAGGACACACAGCCTTATTTACCTCGGTAGTACCGGATCAGCGGCTCATGCTCGGTGCTGTCGGGCTGCATGTGACGGCTGCGGATATCCAGGCCCAGCGCCGGATCCGGCGGCAGGTATTCCTTGTCGATCAGGATGATCTGGGTCTCGGACAACTCCCCGGCCTTCAGCGCGTAGACCATCCGGTAGAAGCCTTCGAACTGCGCCCTGTTTTCCCGTTCACTGATGTTCTTCATCGGGGAGTCGATGATCAGAAGCTCCGGCAGGGGCGCATCGAGCAGGGCCGCTATCCGGTGGACAGCTATGGCGAAGCAGCATTTGAACAGGGTCTTCTTCCCGCCGCTGCTCATGGAGGTGAAGGTCGAGGCCGTCAGATCCGATGGGTCGCTACTGAAGACGGCGGGGTAGAAGGTCGGCGGCTCCAAGGCGACGCGGTCGTCGCGCTGGATGCCCGGCACGCCGGACTGGACCAGAGCGTCGAGGAAATAGTCGCCGAGCCGGGTCAGACTGGTCCGGTCGGCTTCGGCCGACGTGCGGGCGTCCTTCAGGGCCTCCTTCAGCGTGAGTTCCAGGGCGATGATCTGGGCGAGCGCGTCGCGCTGTTGCTGCAGGAGGTCGGGAAGCCGCAGCAGCCATGCGAGGCTCTGCAGTTCGGCCTCGAGCGCCGCGCGCTCGCGCTCCTTCAACAGGACCGTCGACAGGAACGCCGAGTCCGCCTCTTCACTCGCGCGGTTGCGCGCGGTTTCAAGGGACGCCTTCCGGTCCAGCGCGCGCTCCCGACGCAGTCGGATGCGGGTAAGACTGCGGTCGATCTCTTCGATCGCGCTGTCGAGGTCCGCCCGGCGCGAGGCGATGTCGAGTTCCAGGGCGGCCTGCTCCGCCGCGTCGGTCAGTTCGAGCCTGTCATCCTGGCCGCAGACCTCGCAACAACGAGCCGGGCGCGCCGGAAGGCTCTGGGTGCATCGGGGGCAGTCCGCAAACCCGACGTCGCCGAGGATTTCGCGCGCCACGGCGGAGCGCCGGAACTTCAGGCCGAGGGTCTCGATCTCGTTTCGATGGCGCACGTGTCGTTCGCGCGCGGCAAGCAGTTCATCGGCCGCAACGTCGAGGCGGCCGATGCCCACGCCGAGACGGCGGGTCCGGCGTGCGAGGATATCTACGGCATGCTCCGTCTGTCCCACCCGCTTCAGCTCCCGCAGGGCCACGATGCTGGCCTCCGCCTCGGCCAGGGCCGCCTTCAGGGACGCTTCGCGCTCGGCGATCTGCGCTTCGGAGCCGGCGCCCACTTCGTCGAGGGTTCGGGTCAGGCTTTCGATGGCGGAGGCGCGGGCCGTGCGGTTGGCGCGCAGCTGGTCCAGTTCGGCCTCGAGATCGGCGACCCGTTCGTCATGATATCCGATGACATACCGGATCACGTCGCGGCTCTTCAGGCGCAGGTAGAACTCGGCGTCCTCCTCCAGGTGGAAGAAGGCGCTGTCGATGTTGTCCTGGTCCAGGTAGCAGTACCAGAGCAGGTCCCTGACGGAGAGACGGACCGTCTTGCTGTCGTCCTTCAGCTTGCTCTTGCGCACGCGCGGCGGCTGGACGCCGGACAGCCAGAAGATCAGGTCCGACAGGGTCTCGACGCCGGTAAGGGGGATCAGCTCCCCGGCAGCGGCCCTGGCCGGCACGATCACCGACTGGACCTCGTCCCCGACGGTCCACGAGGCGAAGACATTGGCCCCGTCGCGCTGCCGCTCGATCGTGAGCGTGCTCCGCTCAAGCTCCACAGTGAGCGTCGCGGATACAAATTCGGCCTGCAGGGCCGGTGACAACTGGATGGCGCCGCCGAGGCAGTAGTCGATCAGCCGGGCGATGCTGGACTTCCCGGCGCCCATCTGGCCCCAGAAATAGGTGATGTCCGAGAAGACGATGGTCTCGGTCGCATGCCTCAGATCGAGGCTCAACGACTGCAGATGAAATTTCACGACTGATCACCGTCCAGGGCGGCGTCGTTCTCGGCGCCGATCTCCTGCCCCCACTTCATGCCCGTGATTTCCGGGACGATCTCGTAGACGAAGTCCTTGAGCTTCATGGCCGACATGTCCCCGACGGTCTTGACCACCAGCGTCCCTCGCTCGGCGAGGTCCGCGAACAGCGGCCGCTGCGCGAAATCGTCTGCGACCGCACGGCCGGCGTCGGTCAGCCCGATCTCGATCTTCCGGCCGGAGAGCGACAGGGTGACGAGGCCTCGCGCCGACAGCAGACTGAGCCACCGCCTGTAGCGCCCGTCCCATGGACCGTAGCGGAAGCGGATCATCCGGGTCTCGACGGTCGTCCGTTCACGCGGCGACAGATGAACCGCGTCGGGTGACTTCCCGCGCGCGACCAGGGCCCGCTCCAGATAGACAGGGTAGCGCAGAAGGAAGTCCAGCTTGGCCAGCTTCGTGATCCCTTCCACGGGCTTGGGCGTTCTGCCGCGCTTGTCGGCGCACCTGAGCAGGACCAGCAGCCGCATCAGATGCAGGCCATCGGTGTTCTCGGCCCGGGCGGCCGCCTTCAGGACCCCGAGGCTCATGGGCGCGGCTCCTGGACGTCAAAGCGCTTGCTCCACCAGACACGGCACTCCCGTGTCAGCATGGCGGCGATGCCGACCAGCACTTCGTAGGGCTGTCCACCCGTGAGCGACCTGCGGTCGCCCTCCAGCCTGCGAAGCCTGCCGGTCACATCCGTCAGCATGGCCGGGCCGAAGGTCTCGGACTCGTTCGCGGCGGCGTAGTAGGCCTCCACGCATTCGCCGTGGACGGCCTCCTCGATCTGCTTGAGCTGTCTCTCGGCGGCGACAGGATTGCGCGCCTGATCCTCCAGCAGGGCGTATTCCGCGGCCATCTCCTTGGCGGTCATATAGCCCACGGCCTCGCCCAAGCCGCCCGCTTCGAGCTTCTGTTCGAGGACGCCGGTTCGCCGGGGACCACCGGGCGTCAGTCCGGGCTTGCCCTGGTAGGCGAAGGCCTTCAGGGCGATCGTGGGCGGGGCGAAGACGACATCGGCGCAGACGATGCGTTTGGCGGTGATGACAGGATCCTCGCCGTCCTCGGCCAGAAGGCTGCGGGTGTGGCGCTCCGGGGCGGTGACATGCAGGGAGGCGGCGCGATGGACCTGCGCCACCAGGTCGTCACGAAGCTCGGACAACTGGGCGGGTGTGAGGGCGCTGCAGTCGTCCAGCCGCCCGAGATGCTCATGGGCCAGGGTCGCGTCGAACTCCGCCCTGGACGGTCCCTTGACCAGCTCCACCCGTCGCAGGACATCGAACAGTCTCTGCCGGTCGGCGCCCAGGGTGGCCCCCAGTTCGTTGAAGGCCGCCAGGAAGGGCGGCGCGATGTCCGCAAGCGAGGGGCAGGCCCTCAGATGCGCCAGCATCAGCGGAGGGCATCGCCCGCGGCGCTTCTGATCCTGGATGTCGTCGCCGACCACGTCGAAGTCGGAGTTGGACACGAAGTAGAGGACGCCGATCTGCGAGGGGTAGGTCGCGCACAGGTCGACGAAACGGCCGATCGACTTGACCAGAGCGGCATCGCGAAGCGTCCAGGGTCCGTTCTCCGGCGTGGACGTCTTGATCTGCCAACCGTCGAACAGGCCGTCCGGGCGCTCGCACAGCAGATCCTCGTGGTGTTCGCAGTAGAGGTTCACATAGGGGAAGGCGCCGCGCCGAACGGCGACGAGCAGGACCACCCCGTACTGGTGCTGATATCGGAAGTTGCGTTCGGCCTCATCGCCAGGGTCACCGCTTCTCGTTTGGTCGAGACGCGGCTCCTCCAGGGCACCCGCCCCATCGCCATCAAGATCAATCACCTGCGGCCGCCCCTCCGCGAGCCCCCGTCGCCGTCCCCGGAACCGGCGACGCTACGCTGCGAGCCGAACCTGATCAACCGACACGACCTTGACGGGAAGAATTTCGCGCCCGGCGCTCACGGGTGAAGGATCTGCGTCCTCCCGCCACAGAAGCCCACCGCGTCGGACGTCTGGTTGTCCGAAGGAATGACCGGTCCCTGGAACATGTCGCTGGCGATCTCGTACAGCGATGTCGCGACCCCTTTCTTCCGATGGGCCTCACTGACCGTGATGGTGTCGCACCGGACCGCATCGGCGTCGGCGGCGAAGGTCGCCTGTGCGACGAAACCGCCCTGCCGCGTGGAGACGTCGAACCAGATCGCCCCGAAGCTCTTGGGCACCTCGATCGACCCTTCGGGAAAACGCTCCCCGATACGCACGTCTTCTGGCGGACCCGGCGGCACGCACCACATCACCACCCGATAGGGCTCGGCCGGATCGTCGATTTCGTACAGCTCGACTTCGGTGATCGGCTTCACGCGCTTCTCCTGGACCAGGACATCGGCCCGCCGGCCACTTTCGACTTGTCCGGGCGCCACACCGCAGAGGATAAGCACCGTTGGCGGGTTCCGGAACGTATAGGCGCTGATCCTGAGCCAGGGGACGCATCGCGTCGGCGGCGATCAGGGCTGAAACCCCCGGCTTCCGTACAGAAGTTCCAGACCCGCCCCCTACTCTTCGTTGCACCAAACCTCACTCCGCGTCGGGATCGATGATGCCGTCGCGAACGGCGACTGCGACCGCCTCGATACGCGTGCGGACGCGCAGCTTGGCGCAGGTCTTCTCCAGATAGCTGTCCACCGTGCGCGGCGAGAGGCCGACGATCTGGCCGATATCGGCTGAGCTCTTGCCCCGGCTGACCCACAGCAGGCACTCCGACTCGCGGGGGCTCAACGCGGGTATCTCGCGAGGCTGGGCCGGTGACGCGCAATCCATGGACAACTCCCTGAGTGAACAGGATTCACGTTGGACGGGAATCGTCGTTTCAGGCAACGACAGTGAATTGCGGTCTCCCCGCCAGATTTTTGCGGAAAGGTTGCGGACGCCCCGCGACGCCGGGCGACTTGCACCCGCCCCACCTTTGATTCATGCTTCCCCTGCCGACGTCCGCGTTGGTGGGGCCTGGAATCCCCTGTGCGACATCAGATCATCGACGACCCCGCGCGACGCGCGGATGTCGGTTGCCGACGCCTGCGAAGGCGTGCGCTGACGCGCGCGCTGTCGTGTGCGCCGTCTCGCCCGGATTCCGGACTTCTTTCGAAGAGGTCGGAGAGGCGTGGTGACAGACACGAAGCAGCTGGGCGCGGAGGGACAGGACGGTCTGGGCCGTCTTTACCGTCAGTACGCGCCCTGGCTGGGACGGCGTCTGCGCGGTCGGATCGGCGCGGATGCGGCCGCGGACGTGGTGCAGGAGACCTACATTCGCGCCGCGCCCTACGCCATGGCCGACATCCGGCACCCCAAGGCCTTCCTGCTCCGGATCGCCCTGAACCTCCTGACGGACTCGCACAGGCAGGATGCCCTGCAGCGACGGCATCAGGTGGCGGCTCCCTCGCCTGTCAGCGAAGCGGCCGTGCAGTTCGACGCCGCGCTGCTGACGGAGACGATCCGCGATATGCCGCCCCTCTATCGCAAAGTCTTCGTTCTCAGTCGCTTTGGCGGTATGACTTACCCGGAGATTGCCCGGACCCTCGAGATCAGCGAGCAGACCGTGAAGTGGCGGATGGCCCGGGCGCTCGAGTATTGCGCGTCTCGGCTGGACCTTTAGGCAAGACGGATGACGATCGAGGCGGAGGCCGACATCAGGCGCAAGGAAGCCGTCGAGTGGTTCACTCGGCTCAATCAGCGCAAGGTCACGACGGCGGACGTGCGCGGTTTCAGCGCCTGGCGCCGCGATCCCGCCAATGCGCACGCCTTCCAGAAGATCGAAGCCATGTGGGACGCCGCGGGCGCGCTGGCCGGCAACCCCGAGCTGGCGGCCCTGACGGCCGAGGCCAGGCGCGGTCCTGAAGCAAGAGAGAAGCGCAGGCCCTCGGGCCGCCTGGTCTCCCTGGGCGCCGCCGGTGCGGCGGCCGTGGCCCTGTGCGCCTTCAGTCTCGTCTGGCTCCAGCAACGACCCGCGACCTATGCCACGGCGATCGGGGAACAGAGGACGGTGCAGCTGGAAGACGGCTCGCGCATCACCCTGGACACCAACACCCGGGTGGCGGTGCGTTACACGCGCGACCGCCGCGCCGTCACCCTCACCTCGGGCCAGGCCATGTTCGATGTCGAAGGCGACGCGGCGCGTCCCTTCGTGGTGGCGGCCGGGGATACCAGGGTGACCGCTCTGGGCACCCGTTTCGACGTCCGGCGCTCCGGCGCGGGCGCGCGGGTGATTCTGGTCGACGGGCGGGTCGCGGTCCGGCACGACATGGACCGACCGGCCCAGTGGTCCCTGACGCCGGGACAGCAGGTCGTCACCTCCGCCCGCCAGCCCCAGGTGATGACCACAGACGTCGCGGCGGCGACGAGCTGGACGGTCGGACGGTTGACGTTCGAGAACACCCCGGTCTCGGTGGCGGTGGCGGAGGTCAATCGCTACAGCCGCGAGCCGATCGAGCTTCAGGACGCCCGCGTGTCGGAAATCCGGGTCAGCGGGGTCTTCAACGCGGGCGACATCGACGGCTTCGTCGCCGCCCTGACGGACCTCTATCCGCTCCAGGCCGCCCGGACGGAAGACGGCCGGATCGTGCTCAGTCGCGGAGCCTGAAAAATAATTCGTTCCCGGACTTAGCCCTAAGTCCGCGACCCAACGTCTCCTCCCCGCCCCGCACATTCGCGGGTAGAAAAACGGGGGAAAACCATGGGCCACGGATACACTTCAACTGCGTTCGCCGCACTGATGATGGCAGTCGCGACGCCAGTGATCGCGCAGTCGTCGGACAGCGTCCGCCGCTTCGACATCGCTGCGGGGCCGCTGGAGCGCACCCTTCCCGCCTTCGGCCGGCAGAGCGGTCTCCAGATCCTCTATCCCAGCGCCCTGGTCGCCGGCCGGCAGTCGACGGGCCTGAGCGGCGACCACGCACCGGAAGCCGCCCTGCAGATCATGCTGCGCGACACCGGTCTGTCGTATCGCCAGAGTCGACCCACGGTCTTCGTTCTGTTCGACCCCGCCGCGCGCGCCGAACTGGACGAGGCTGAGGCCACCGAGCTGGGGGACGTGGTGGTGACCGGAACCTATCTGCGCGGCGCCGACAGCCCCTCCCCCGTCACCGTCGTCACCCAGGCCGACATCGATCGGCAAGGACGGGGCACCGTCGCCGAGACGCTCGCCGCCCTCCCTCAGAACTTCACCGGCGCGGCCTATGAGGGGTCGACCAATGCCGGGGCGGACCGCTCCGGGCGCAACGTCGGCTCCGCGACGGGGGTGAACCTGCGTGGTCTGGGCGCCGACGCGACACTGGTGCTCGTCAACGGCCGACGCGTCGCGGGAACCGGAAACGCGGGCGACTTCGCCGACATCTCGAACATTCCGTCCAGCGCGATTTCCCGGGCTGACGTTCTCCTCGACGGCGCATCAGCGCTCTACGGTGCGGATGCCGTAGGCGGGGTGGTCAACATCATCCTGAAATCCCGCTTCGATGGCGCCGAGACGCGCTTGCGGGTGGGCGGTACGAGCGACGGCGGAGCGGAGGAGTTCCTGTTTTCCCACGCCGGCGGTCTGAGCTGGGGAAGCGGCAGCCTGGTCGCCGCCTATGAGTATCACGACCGAGGCGAACTCAAGGGGTCAGACCGCGACGCTACGGCGGACGCTGATTTGCGGCGGTTTGGCGGGACCGATCGTCGCCTGCTCACGGCTTCGCCGGGGAACATCGTTCGTCTCGACCCGGCGACAGCAACCTACGTTCCGTTGTTCGCCATTCCGCCAGGACAGAACGGGATCGGGCTGACACCCGGTTCTTTCATCGCCGGAAGCATCAATCGGACCAACCAGCTTGAGGGCCAGTGGTTTCTGCCGCACCAGAAGCGGCACAGCGTCTTCCTGGCAGGGAGCCAGAACCTGCCCGCCGGTTTCAGCATCGACGGGGACATTCGCTATACGGAACGGGACTACGTCCTGAGGACAAGCGCTGATGCAGGGACCCTGACGGTGACCGCAGCGAACCCCTACTTCGTCTCGCCAAACGGCTCGACGTCGCATGACATCGCCTACTCGTGGATCAACGACCTCGGACCGGGCCTGTCAGAAGGCAGAACGGAAAGTCTGGGCGGGGCGCTGGGTCTGTCCGGCGACGTATCAGGCTGGAACGTCAGCGCTTATGTCAGCGGTGCGAGAGAGACCACCGGCCGCCGCCTGTCCAATCGGGTTCAGACCACTTTCCTCCAGGAAGCCTTGGGCGCGCGCGCGGACATTCCGACAACCAGCTTCAGAACCGCGACGGATGGCTTCTTCAACCCCTTTGGCGGGCCGGCCGCAAACTCGGCGACCATCCTGAACCACATCGGGTCAGGCTATACGGATGTCGAGTACATAAGCTCGGTCGCGTCGTTCAACTTCAAGGTCGACGGCACGATCGTCGAACTCCCGGGCGGGTCGCTGCAAGTCGCGCTCGGCGTGGACTTCCGAGCCGAGCAGTTCGAGACGACCGGGGAGAATTTCCTCTCCGGAACCGCTCCTCGCGCGGTCGCGCCGGTCTCGTTCGACCGCGATGTGTCTTCCGCGTTCGCCGAACTCAGGGTTCCGATCTTCGGTCTCGACAACGCCCGCCCTGGCGTCGAGCGCCTTGAACTGTCACTGGCGGGCAGGGTCGAGGAGCACGAAAGGGTTGGTCGCACTAGCAACCCGAAGATCGGTCTGCTCTACGGTCCGACGCAGGATCTGCTCCTGCGTGCCTCTTGGGGGACATCTTTCCGTGCGCCGTCGCTGCGGGAACTGCAGAGCGCCTACCAGATCGGGCCATCCTTCCTGGCTCGCGGCGCAGGCAATGTCCTCACATTGATCCAGTATGGCGGAAACCCTGACCTTCGGCCTGAAACCGCGGAGTCGATCACTGCCGGCTTTGTCTGGACGCCGCAGGCCTATGAGGGGCTGCGCGTGGAGGGCAACTGGTTCCGGACGCGGTTCAACGACCGTATCGGAAACCCCATCATCCAGAATCTTGCCAATGCCCTGAACGATCCGTCCTTCGCGCCCTTCGTTCGCTACGTCTCGCCTACGACCTCCGCCGAAGACCGGGCGCTCGTGCAGTCGCTGCTCGATCACCCGGGGAACTTCAACCCGACTGTATTCCCGGCGACGTCCTATGGCGTGATCGTCGACAACCGCTTCGTCAACGCTGCGGGCGTCGACGTCGAGGGCCTGGATTTTTCGGCGCGCTATCGGTTTGACCTCGCGAACTGGCAGGCGACGATCGACGGAACGATCACCCACCTGCTGACCAACGACCGCCAGGTCACAACGGCAGCGCCGGTCGAAGACCTGCTCGGCGACCCGAACTTCCCATCACGGTGGCGCGGCCGCGTGGGAACGCAATGGGTGCGCGGCCCGCTGACGCTCGGCTTCATCGCCAACTATGTCGGGAGCGGTCGCGATCCTCTGACCAACCGTCAGATCGACGATTGGGCCACCTTCGATGGTCAGGTCCGCTACGACTTCACTTCGGGTTGGGGTGAAGGCCTCTCCCTCGCGTTGAACGTCCTGAATCTCGCGAACGCGGCTCCGCCCTTCTACGACTCGCCGAACGGCGTCGCCTTCGACGGCGCCAATGCGAACGCGCTCGGTCGTCAGGTCTCGCTCCAGCTCACGAAGCGCTGGTGAACGACCATGCGGATCAAACTGATCGGCGCGCTCGCCGCGCTTGCCTTGGCCTGCCCGTCGGCGGCCTTTTCGGAACCCCTGACGCTCGAAACCGTGCTTGGTCTGGAGACCTTCGGTCGGATCGAGATCGACCCGTCCGGCTCCATCGCTGTCTTCGAAGAGCGTCGCGCGAGAGGCGATCTTCCTCGCTACGATCTCCAGCCTGAAGGCGCCGTCCGCTACGCCAACCTCTATCGGCTCGACCTCGAGACGCCATCGGAGGTCCGTCCCCTGATGCCTATGGACGACAACGCCGGCTACACCATGGGGCCATTCTCCCCAGACGGTTCTCGACTGGTGGTGTTCCGTCTTCAGGACCTGACGTTCCGGCTTGGCGTCACGGATCTGCGGACCGGCACGGTCACCTGGACAGATATCTCGCCCGAGAGCGGCGCATGGGGGCGAGCGGTCCAATGGATCTCTGAAGACGAGTTCTTGGTGATCGGCATGCCGGATGGGGAGTTGCCCCCACGTCTCGCGATCCAGAATTTCACGCAGACCCATTTGCCCGATCTCTGGGCCCAGGCAGCGCGGGGCGAGGCCGCCTTCGTGACCGCTGGACAGGGTGCGGCGGAAGACGTTCGCGAGATACGGACGCTGTGGCGGGTGAACGCCGAAACGGGCGTCGCGGTTGTCCTGACTACGGGTGAGTTCCTGGATTTCGAAGCCTCTCCAGACGGAGCGCACGTCGCCTTGCTGAAGGACGGACCTCTGGCCCCTCCTCCTGGTCTGGACGTCTCGACGGAGTTTCGCCGGGCGCGCTCGTTGCGTTTGGTTGACACGCAGACCGGATTTTCAGTGGACCCGCCCGAGGCCAAGGACATCTCGACAAGTCTGCTGGGTTGGTCTCCGGATTCCTCGAGACTTCTGGTGATGGACATCGGCGCAACCCAAGCCCGGCTTTTGTCTGTCACGTCTTCCGGGCAGGTCCGGGATCGGACCCCGGCTGGCGTAACGCCGGACACCACACCAGACGTATTCGGAAGTCCCACGGCCCATGCGGCATGGCTGGGGGAAGGAGCCGTTGTTCGCGGAACACAAAATGGACGCTTGGGCTGGTGGGCCGAGGTTGATACGGAGACCGCCATTGCAGACAGGCTGAGCGAAGGCGGTCGCGTCGTTGCTCAAGGGCGAGCGGCGGCTCTCATTGAGGACCGGGGACGCATCCTCCGCCTCCGATCCGATCTCTCAGTCGAAGACCTTGGACCGTCCGGCAGGCGAACGCGCTCGCTTGGCGTCTTCGGGCATCGGCGCGGGACCGATCCGATGGGAGAGACCCAGGCGGACGTTATCGGAGAGGACCTCCTGCTGTGTCGCGTCTTCGCGGATTCTCAAACCTCACCGGCCCCCTGCATCGACGCGTCACCGGGCGCCAGTGTCAGCTGGGACCGACGGATCAGTGTCGGCATTGGCATGGAGGGCCGTGCCGCAAACCGACTGGAGGTTCGTAGGGAGCAGGGATCCGAGATCGTGAGGCATCTCAACCCGGAGCTGGACGCCGTCTATGTCCCGGAGGCCCGTCTGATCACTGGCCCAGACGGGGCGCGGGGTTGGCTGTACCTGCCCGAGTCTGCGGCCAGTCACCCCCCGCCGGTGATCGTTATTCCCTATCCGGGCAAGACCTTCCCCACCGCGCCCCGAGCTATGAGCCCCGAGGCGGTTCACATGACCCTGAACGGAGGGCTGCTTGTTGCGGCGGGCTATGCTGTGATCTTTCCGGATATGCCTCCGAACGCCGAACCGTCAGCCGGCCTTGCGGACCGGATTCTCGCTGTCGTGGACGCGGCCGCCGCCGATGGTTCGATCGACGCCGACAGGATCGGGCTGTGGGGCCACAGCTTCGGTGGATGGTCGGTTGTCATGAGCGCGACCCAGTCGCCGCGTTTCGACGCTGTCGTCGCCTTCAACGGACCCTACAATATGCAGCTCGCGCTTGCCGACATGTCCCCGACCCAACGTGTACAAGGTCACAACACCAGCAACGCCATCGCCGGCGCACGATGGCTCGAGACTGGGCAAGCCGGCATGGTTCGCTCGTACTGGAGCGATCCAGAACGCTACAGACGAGGCAGTCCGTTTGAAAACGCCGAACGGATCACGGCGCCTGTGCTTTTGATCCACGGCGAGATGGACTTCCTCGGTGTTCATGCCGAGCAGATGTACGCCGCACTCGTTCGTCTTCAGCACCCGGCCGCCTTGACCTACCTGTTCGGGGAGGATCACAGCATCCACAACCCGGGTAATGCGCGGATTTACTACGAGCAGCTGACCGCCTGGTTCGACAGATATCTCAAACCCGGCACGCCGCGATCCGAGCCTGCCAGCGACGCAGCCACGCCTCCGTCAGAGCCAGGGTGAGCAACCGGGGAAATCCGCCTCGCCAGACCAGGGCCTCGCGCGTCATATCGTCGGCGAGGCCCCTCGGCAGGATCCCCGCCCCCGCAAGCTCGCCCTCAAGCAGGTACGATCGGAGGAAGTCGAGGTTGCGGGCTACAGCCTCACCGTAGAAGGCCCCCAGTTCACCCTTGGAACGCCGATTGAAGATGGAGGACGGGATGGCGTCAGCGTAGGCGGCGCGCGCCGCGTATCTGTCCCGCCCGCCCCACGTCAGATCGACAGCAGACCAGGCCAACCCGGCCTCCATGACCGGCTGGCTGAGGAGCGGATTAACGCAGGGGCCGTGCCGGCTTCGCACGGCATGACCCTGGAATGCTTGCGAATTCACAAGCCCGATGATCTGGGTCGCCTTCGCCGGCGGCACTCCCTGAAGATCGTCCAGCCACGGGTGTTGGCGCCCGCGCAGAGCGAGCGCGTGGGCTCTTCGTGCCTTCATCCAGGCGCCCGGCCAGAGTGACTGGCCTGTCCACCGCGCGGCGCTGTGAAGCACCTCGACCCTGGCGTGCAGCCTTCTCTCTCGCACCTCATCGAATGCGATCAGGAAGCTCGGCATCTGGAAGAAGACGACGTCGCCGCCCTGCCCGGTCAGCGAACCGTAGGCGCTCGAGCTTTCGACGCGCGCCGCGATGTCGTCGTTGTAATCTGTGTCGAGGTCGTTGACCGCAGGACGGAAGGCGTTCGCAGACTCTGCGAGACGTGCCGCTGAAAGCATCAATCCTTCCCGTCTCACCTCGGTAAGACGATAGCCGTGTCGCTCGACCACGGCGCGCGCGAAGTCGCGCTCGTCCCCTTCAGGATCGTCCACGAAATGATTGACCCATTGCGTCACTCGGGACCGTTGGCGATCGCTGAGCGCTCCCGCCACGATCGCCGAGTCCAACCCGCCGCTGACTTCCGCGACCCACGAGGCCTCGCCCGCCAAAGCCTGCACCGCCCGGTCAACCACTTCGCGAAGATCGGGACGACTTCTCTCTCGTGCCGTTCGGTAGACTTCTGATGGGCGCCAGATCTGGTGTGACTGAACGCCTGCCGGACCGATGTTGAGAAGTGCGCCGGCGGCGACCGGTGCGAACCCTGACAGGGCCAGCTCGTGGCGGTAGCCACCGCTTCGCGCCATAAGCCGCTCCAGGGAGTCCCAGTCGATGGCGATGTCGTCAGGCAGCAGGCAATCCAAAGCAGGCGGAGCGTTCGGAGCGATCACGCTGCAGCCCTCCTTCCGCCAGGCTACGGCTTCCACGGCTCCGGACGGATCCCGCAGTACCGCTACCTCGTCTGAGGTTCGGCGAATGAGAGCGTAGCGTCCCCAGTAAGAGGAGACGATTTCGCGCGCGCGATCTGCACCAAGCTCGCGACACGCCAAGGCGCCCCGTTCGGCGGCAGAAAGTGATCGGCCCGCGTTATCGAACATCTCCCCGACAAAGGCGCCGTGCCCATCGAGCGCCGCGACGACCTCAACCCGGGACTCAGAGGGCGCGTAGACCGCGATGAAGGGGTGGACAAATCGTCGTCTCCACCCGGCTCCGGCGAGGCGGCGAGCGATGGTTCTAGATAGAGCCTCCAGCGACGCGGCGCTGTCCCCCACCAGAACGACATAGGCGTCTGCGGCCACGGTCAAATCGCCATGATGGGACGGTAGATCGCCAAGGTGTCCGGGGCCTGGCTAACGCAATGCTCCCCCACCTGAAGCCAGCAATGTGCGAGAAATGGCCAGACGCGGACGCCGAACACCCACTCCGCGTCGAGGTCTGCAGCGTTCAAAAACCGAAGCAGGAGCTCGGCCTGAAACAGGCAGGCGCCCACGGCGGGCGCACAAGGCAGCATCTGGCGAAAGAGCGCGACGCGCGCGGAGATGGCGGCCAGATCATCCCGACGCCCCTGCCTATCCGCAAACTGGCGTGCGAGCGTCTGGATCGTCGGCTTCCGCCGCACCGTGTCGGCCCAGAGAACGGCGAAAGCCGCCATGTCTGCAACGGAGGGCTTGCTCACCGGCGCCTCAGGAAGACGCAGAAGGGGTATCGGCGGCGGCGGCGGCCGAAGATGCCGCGCCTGACCCGACTGAAGCAGCTCGCTGGCGGCCAGCTCCAGCATCAGATCCATGGGCGCCTCAACGGTCCCACCCTCGATGCGGACATCATCGCAGTTTGGGACCAGCAGATAGCCATCCGTCGCGAGATCGAGAAGAATCAGATCCGAGCCCACCTTTGCGGCACGGACCGTCTGTGCGAGCTCGCCGCGCTCGAGTTGATGGCGGAAAGAATGAGGGGTGGCGGTCTGCATGTAGCGGTCCCGGACCATGAAGCCGATATTATCTGTGATGGGCGGACAGCAGATCGGGCCGTCATTGACGACGGCCCGTCCGCAGTCAGCCGACCGGCATGTCCCACTTCAGGTGGGAGTTCAGCTCGACAAGCTCGCCGTCCATGGCGGCGCGAGTCAGGTCTCGGGCCTGACCCAGCCGCAGCACTCGGTTGGTGGCTTTCATCACCAGTCTCCGTGTGGTCGTTACACCCCTGATGTCTGACGCCACGGGCGGGGCATGCCGGGCATCCGGGCCGCCCTGCCGGGCGGCCCGTCCGATCAGGCGCCAGCCGTGATGTCGTAGCGCTCGACCGGGTTCAGCTCGATGAACTCGCCCTCGACGCCAGCGCGGGTGAGCTGGCGAGCGGCGCCCAGGCGAACGAGGCGCGAGATGCTCTTGGTGGTCATGGTCGTCTCCTCTTTCCGAAGGTCGACAGAAGGTCGACGACGCACCATCAGCGCCCGATCGCAAATCGATTCAAACGATATTGCGCGTGTATTCGGAGAGGTCTGGATCGAGCCGCCGGACATGGGCGGCGAGCCGGCCCGCCGCGATCCGCCACCGGGCGTAGTAGGCGTCGAGCCGATCGTCCGACTGCGGCGCGTCCTCATCCAGAAGCGCCTCGCCCAGCCGGCGCAGGGGCCCCAGGCGACGTCTGACCCTCACGAGGCTTTCGACGAGCGGCTGGTTCTCGCAGCGGTCGATCACCTCCAGGATCCAGAGATCGACAACCGCGTTGGCCGCATCGTGGGGTCCCGGAACCAAGCCGTCTCGCGACGCGAGGCGCACATGGGCCGCCTCGAGATCCAGCAGACCGATGATATCCTCAAACGGTACGGCGCGGGTGAAGTATCCGAGCCCCCTGCGATCCTCGATCAGTCCCTCGCCACAGAGCCGGGAGAGCGCCTCCCGGACGGGGCTGGTGCTCAGCTTGAGCGAGGCCGCGATGTCCGCGACAGACAGATGCTGGCCCGGCGCAAGACCCTCCTCGAGGGCTGTCCGCAGACTGGCCATGGCCATGCCGAAGGGATCGCGCTGTCTCAATCGGATCGCACCTGATGGGGAGGAACGCCCCGTAGATGGACGACCGCCCGCAAGAGGGTCGCCTGCGCGGGTGGGTGGCGCCTATGATGGGTTCCGCAATAAACTTGCGTCATGTCCGCAGCTTTTACGTCATTGTTATTTCTAGGGTTTCATTTGACGCATGGCTGAGGCATTTTTCAACCTGTAGGGGTGCGGAGGTTTTGATCGCGCGATGTGGATGGCCGGGGCATAGACCGACAGATGGACTCCCAGCACCCCCTGACGCCGAACGCCGTCCTCTCCACCAGCCTGCGCCTGATCCGCACGCACAGACGCATGCGCACGATCGATGTGGCCCAGGGAATGAACATGGCCCTGCGGTCCTACGAGCATTTCGAATCCGGCGCGGGTCGGATCAACATTGAGCGAATTCACCGGTTCGCCGAGGTCACCGACAGTGATCCCCACGGCATTATCGCCGCCCTCGCCCTGGGCTCTCCCGACTTCGCCTTGCGGTGCGCCGACAACAAACTTGCGACCATTCTGGTCGTGGTGCTCCAGGAGTTCGACGAGGAAGCCGGCGATGCGATCAACGACCTCGACGCCCGGACCCTGATCAACACCTTCACCAAGACCCTGAGAGATCTGGCCGTCCAGTCGGTTCACCGTGACGCCGAGGCCGATGCCTGGCTCGAGGAGCGACGCACCCGTTTGATGCGGCCGATCCGGGACGAAGGGACCTGACTTCGCCACCGGAGCGCAACGACCGACCGTAGATCTACGGCGCCAGTCTCACGGGCTTCCCAGCGACGCCAAGGCGCGGCTTCATGAGGCATGTCCCTCGTCCCGACATCGCCGGGCGCATCCGCGTCGTCGATCGACGACCTGTCCGACCGGCAGATCGCCTGTCTGCGGCTGGCCGCCACGGGCCTCTCCTCCCCCGGCATCGCCGAGCAGATCGGGATCTCTCCCCGCACGGTGGACGAGCATCTGGCGGCGGCCTGCGAGGTCCTCGGCGTGCGCACCCGGATCCAGGCCGTGGCGCAACTCGCCAAGGTCACGCGCGCCCTCGAAGAACCACGCTCCTTCCTACCGTAGATCTCCGACGGGGATCTCGCGGGTGGCCCGCGAACCACCGCTCCTGCTGAGGTGAAGCCTTCTCGCTGGAGGCTTCATGCTCGAACTCGCCGCCGTCCTCGCCTTGTCGCAGGCTTGCGCCCCTTCGGTCGCACCCGAGACGCTCGCGGCGATCGCCCATGTCGAAAGCCGGTTCGATCCCTTGGCGATCGGGGTCAATCGCGGCGGCCCGGCGCCCGCACGATCCCGGGACGCCCGGGAAGCGGCGCGCACCGCCCGGGCGCTTCTGTCGCGCGGCGCCAACATCGATCTCGGGCTCGCCCAGATCAACAGCAGCAATCTCGACTGGCTGGACCTGTCGGTCGAGGACGCCTTCGACCCCTGCCGCAATCTGGCGGCGGCGGCGACCGTGCTGAAGGCCGGATACCGGGTTTCCGGGAGTACGCCGTCCGACCGCCAGTCGGCCCTGCGGGTCGCCCTGTCCCGCTACAACACCGGCGACGCCCGGCGGGGTTTCGATAACGGCTATGTCGGTCGGGTGGAGGCCGCCGCTGTCCGGCTGAGCCTGATGGCGCCGCCGATCCTCCGGGACGTCGCTCCCCCTCTCGAAACAACCGCCGTCGCGGCCCCGCCGGAGCCGGCGTCCCCGCCCGCGCCGCCCTGGGATGTCTTCGGCCGGGCGCGGGCCGGCGTCGTCGTCTTCTCAACCTCAGCCGAATGGTGATCCAGATGAGCCCGATCGCGTCCGCGCGCCGCCCTTCCCGCACTCTGGCGGCGACCCTGGCCATCGCCCTGGCCGCCACGGCCCTGTCCGCTCAGCCGGCCATGGCCTCGGCCAATGTCGAGGGCCTCCTCCAGAATGTGGTCGACATGCTGACGGGCAATACCGCCCGTCTGCTGGCCGTCCTCGCGGTCGTCGTCGTCGGCATCCTCTGGATGTTCGGCCTGTTCGATCTGCGACGCGCGGCGATCGTCGTCCTCGGCATCGTCGTGGTCTTCGGCGCGGCGGAGATCGTCAATCTGATCACGGGCGGCGCCTGATGCCCTCGCCCGGCCTGCTTCTGACGATCGGGGCGACGTCGGCCTTCCTGGCCCTGTGCCTGGCGCTCGGGCTAGGCCTCCTCGCCCCCAAACGGTTCGCCCAGAGCGTCGCCGGGGGCACCTGCGGGATCGCCCTGGTGGTCGCCGGATCCTGGATGATGGAGGGCGGCGCCCATGGCTGAGGAACGTCTCACCGAGGACCCGTTGTTCCTGGCCTGCACCCGCCCCGCAATGGTGATGGGCGTGCCGATGGAGGCCATGGGGGTCAATGTCATCCTGTCGGGGGTCGTCTTCCTCGTCGGCGGCAGCCTCTTCTATCTGCTCGTGGCGCCGGCCCTGCACCTGGTGTTCCGGGCGATCTGCCGGGCGGACCACAACGCCTTCCGCCTCCTGTTCCTCTATGTGGACACCAAGGGCCGGTGCCGGAACGGCGCCCTGTGGGGCGGCAGTTCGGTGTCTCCCCTCCCGCTCGTCCGCCGCTACCGGCCGGTGGAGGTTCTCCGTGGGTGACGGCGGCGCGCCATCGTCCCGCCTGCATCGGGAGACCGAGTTCCGGGCCCAGCTCCCCTATGCGCGCCATGTGAACGACCATGTGGTCGCGCTGGACAGCGGCGCCCTGATGATGGTGTTCCAGGTCGCCGGCGCCAGTTTCGAGACCGCCGATGCGCGCGACCTGAACGACTGGCACGTCAAGCTCAACCAGGCGTGGCGGAATCTCTCTGACGACCGGCTGGCGGTCTGGCACCACGTCGTCCGCCGCGAGGTCGAGCCTTCGCCGTCGACGGGCCACGCCTCGGCTTTCGCCAGCGGTCTTGCCGGGGCCTATAACGCTCGGATGGCCAGCCGCCGGCTCTGGGTCAACGAGCTGTTCGTGACCCTGGTCCTGCATCCGGGACGCGATGGCGCGGATCGCGCCGCGGCCATGATGCGACGTCTGCGGCAGGCTCGCCGGGACGACGGCGAGGTCATGACGGCCCAGGTGCGGCGTCTCGAGGAGGCCGGGCGCGACCTGGCGCAGTACCTCGATCGCTATACGCCACGGTTGCTGGGCCTCTGCGAGAAGAACGGGCTGTGGTTCTCCGAACCTCTGGAGGTCATGGGTCTGATCCTGACCGGGCGCCGGTTCGCCGCGCCGCTCGTCCACGGCCACCTCGGAGCGGCGATCTATACCGTTCGCACGATCTTCGGCCGCGAGATCCTGGAGCTGCGCGACGCGGCCGGGGAGCGGTTCGGCGGGGTGCTGGCCATCAAGGAGTATCCGGCGACGACACGGCCGGGTCTCTGGGACGCCCTGCTGAACGCCCGGTTCGGCTTCGTCATGTCCCAGTCCTTCGCCTTCCTGTCGAAAGCCGCCGCCCGCGCGGTGATGGAGCGCAAGCAGAACCAGATGGTCTCGGCGCGCGATCGCGCCGGATCGCAGATCGAGGGCCTGTCAGACGCCCTGGACGAGTTGACCAGCAATCGGTTCGTCATGGGCGAGCATCAGGCCTCCGTCCTGATCCACGGCGAGACGCCGTCGGCCCTCGCGGACCATCTGTCCAAGGCCCGCGCGGTGCTCGCCGATTCCGGCCTCGTCGTCGCGCGGGAGGATCTCGGGCTGGAAGCGGCCTTCTGGTCCCAGTTCCCCGGCGTCTTCTCCAGACGCACCCGGCCGGCCGCGATCACCTCGCGCAATTTCGCGGCGCTTGCGCCTCTTCACGCCCACCCGGTCGGCAAGGCCGAGGGAAATCACTGGGGGCCGGCCGTTGCGGTGCTGCGCACCACGGCCGGCTCACCCTTCCACTTCAACTTCCACGTCGGCGACCTGGGCCACACCTTCATCTGCGGTCCCTCGGGATCCGGCAAGACAGTCGTCCAGAACTTCATGCTCGCCCAGCTCGAGCGGTTCGGCTCCCAGCAGCTCTTCATCGACAAGGATCGAGGCGCGGAGATCTTCGTCAGGGCCAGCGGCGGGACCTATCTGGCGCTTCGCAACGGAGAGCCGACCGGCTTCGCCCCCTTCAAGGCGCTGTCGCCCTCGGCCGCCAACCGGGCCTTCCTCGTGCGCCTGATCCGCACCCTTGTGGCCCGACCGGACGAGACGCTGACGGTCGCACAGGCGCGCGCCATCGACGACGGCGTCATCGCGCTCGAAGCCCTGCCGCGCGAACGCCGCTCGATCGCGGCCCTGCGCAGCCTGCTGGGCCAGGCCGACGCCGGGGGCATCGGCGCGCGCCTGGAACGCTGGCAGAAGGGCGGGCCTCTCGGCTGGGTGCTCGACAATGACGAGGACGCGCTCAGCCTCGGCGCCCGGTTCGCCGGCTTCGACATCACCCAGGTTCTGGACCACGACGAGGTCCGCACGCCAGCGATGCTCTATCTCTTCCATCGCATCGCCGAACGGGTGGACGGCCGCCGTCTGGTTCTGGACATCGACGAGTTCTGGAAGGTTCTGGGCGACCCCGCCTTCACCGACCTGGCCCAGGACGGGCTGAAGACCTGGCGCAAGCAGAACGCCTTCATGGTGTTCGGCACCCAGTCGCCCGCCGATGCACTGCGGTCGCCGATCGCCCACGCCATCCTCGAGCAGTGCGCGACCCAGATCTTCCTGCCGAACGCCCATGGCCAGGCGCGGGACTACATCGACGGCTTCGGCCTGACCCACGAGGAGTTCCGCCTCGTCCGTGAGGAGCTGACGCCGGAGTCCCACCGCTTCCTCGTCAAGCAGGGGCACGACAGCGTCGTGGTCGAACTCGACCTCGGCGGCATGGACGACGCCCTCGCCGTGCTGTCCGGCCGCGCCGGAACGGTCGCCCTTCTGGACCGCCTGCGGGCCGAGGTCGGCGACGACTATGCGCAGTGGCGCGCCCCCTTCAATGAGCAAAGGAGAAGCCTGTGATCTTCCGCCCTCTCGCCGCGACGGCCCTGGCCGCCGGCCTGTTGTTCGCCGCCCCCGCCGCCCATGCCCAGTACGTCGTCCACGATCCCCGGGCGCTGGTGCAGATGATCGAGGATGCGCGGACCAGCCTGGAGCAGTTGCAGGCCCTGCAAGCCCAGATCGAGGAACAGCGCGCCCTGTTCGACAGTCTGAACGATCTGTCGGACGTCAACCGCCTGGCCGAAGGCCTCGGCCTGCCCGAGGTCCGCAACCCCCTCCCCGACAGCCGCGCGCTGCGCGCCGCCGCCGAGGGCGACCTGGGCGCGCTTGGCGCTCTGGCGGACCGGGCCGATGCGATCCGCCGCCAGACCCGTCTCTACACCCCGGCTGAGGGCGACCTGTCCGAGGCCGACGCCTACTACCGGGACAGTCTGGAGCGGGCCGGCGCGCGAACGGCCCGGGACTTGGCGATCGGCGAGGCTGTCGGCGCGGCCTCCGATCAGAGGCTGGACGGTCTGGAGGCCCTGCGTCGGGCGCTGGACACCGCGCCCAATGCAAGGGCGGTGATGGATCTGGAAGCGCGGCTCTCGGCCGAACAGGCGCTGATCCAGAACGAGCAGCTCCGCCTCCAGGGCCTCGCCGTCACCCAGGCGGCCGAAGCCCGCCTTGAGGAGCAACGCCACAGGGAGCGCGCCGCGGCCGCGCGCGCCGCGCGCCAATCCGCCTACGAACGGACGTTCCGGTGAAGCGGCTCATCGGTCTCGCCGGGCTGCTGGTGGCGGCCTGTTCCAGTCCAGAGCGGACTGCGGCGGAGTTTGCCGCGGATCCGGAAGCGGCGGTGAGGACCGTGGCCGAGTGCGATGCGGGCGCCCGCCATCCGGACTGTTCGGCCGCGCGGGAAGGCCTGGCGGAAGCCCGTCGCCGGGAGCGGATGGACGTCTATGCCCGGACGATCGGCGAGCCCTGATCATGTCGTTCCGCGTCTTCGAGCCGAGCTACGACTTTATCGACGAACGCCTGAATGTGTTCCTGGGCGAGCGTCTCGCCTCGGTCATCGGCGAGGTGGACGGCCCGCTGCGCATCGCCCTGCTCCTCTATGTCGTCCTCTACGGCATCGCGATCCTGCGGGGCGCCATCGCCGAGCCGGTCATGGATTTCGCCGTCCGCTCGATCAAGCTGGCCTTCCTCTATGCCCTGGCGACGACGCCCGCCTATTCCAGCTTCGTCACCGAGCCCCTGTTCACCAGCCTGCCCAACGCCCTGACCCGGGCGGTCAGCGGATCGGAGACGCCGAGCGTCGGAGCCGCCTTCGACCAGTTCTTCGCCTATGCCGCCTGGCTCGGCGAGGACATCTCGCGCGACGCCTCGGCCTTCAACCCGGCGCCCTATATCGTCGCCGCGGCGGTCTTCATCATCGGCGCCTTGGCCGCGGCCCTCGGCTTCGGCGTGGTCCTCGTCGCCAAGCTCGCCCTGGCCCTTCTGGTCACCCTCGGCCCGATCTTCATCGCCTGCGCATTGTTCGACGCCACCCGCCGCTACTTCTTCGGCTGGCTGAGCCAGGCCGTGAACTATCTGGTCCTGTTCGCCCTCATCATCGTCATCTTCCAGCTGGTCCTGTCGCTGGTGCGCGACCAGTGGGGCGCCATCCAGGGCGCGGATCCGATGATCGGCGGCCTGATCTTCGTCGCCCTGTGCCTGCTGGGCGCGATCTTCTTCCTGCAGACCCCGGCGATCGCGGCGGGCATCGCTGGCGGCGCCAGCGCCGGCCTCGCCGACTTCGCCAACGCGGCCGCCCTCGGATCCGGGTCCTCGGGCCGGGCGCGCGGACCGCTGGAAGCCAGCCGCCAGCCGCCCAAGGGCGGCGGAACCATTCGACCGACGAACGGAGCCTGACATGAGCCTTCGCCTGCTGCTGATCCTGAGCTGCCTGCTCGCCGGCTGCGCCACTGGTCGCGGCGACCCGGCCCCGGCCTGCGACGGGCGCGATCGCCGGCCCGCCAATCCCTACGGATCGATCTTGCTGCCGGCGTCGCCGCCTGCCCAGACGGGCGCCCAGCCGGCGGCCGGCGGGTCACACGACGCCTCCGAAGAGACTCCCGTCGCGGGAGGTTGCGCATGACCGGCGTCCCGACCGACGACCTGAAGCAGTATTTCACCGAGGCACGGCGCTGGGACCAGGACCGTCTGGCGGCGGCCCTGCGATCCCGACGCCTCGCCTGGGCGGCCGCCGGCGTCGCCACGGCCCTTGCCGTCTCGGCGACCGCCGCAGTGACCTTCCTGACGCCTCTGAAGACCAGCGAGCCCTTCGTCATACGCGTCGACCAGGCGACCGGGGCCGTCGATGTCGTGCGTGGCCTGTCGGAGGAGACCGGTCCCGTCCGCTATGACGAGGCGGTCAGCAAATACTTCCTCGGCCAGTACGTCCGGGCGCGGGAGGGCTATCTGGATCCGGCGGCGGAGGACGCGTTCCGGCAGGTCTCCCTGCTGTCGGGACCGGGCGAGCAACGCCGATGGGCCGATCTCTACCGCGGCTCCAACCCCGCCAGCCCGCAGAACCTCTACGGTCGCAACGGCGAGGCGGTCGTCTCCATCCGCGCCATCGGCTTCATCAACGACAGCGTCGCCAATGTGCGGTTCCGGCGCACGGTCCGGCAGGCGCAGCAGGTCACCGAGAGCGACTGGATCGCCACCATCGCCTTTTCCTACACCCGGGCGCCGATGACGGAAGCCGATCGCCTCCGCAATCCCCTCGGCTTCCAGGTGACATCCTATCGCGCCGACCCGGAGGTCATCCGATGAAGTCCCTGAGCCTGCCCATCGCGGCGGCCCTGCTGTCGCTCGCCCTCCCGGCCGGATTCGCCCGGGCGAACGATCGTATCCAGGAGCTCACCTATGCGCCGCACGCGGTCTATGAGATCTCCGGTGCCTTCCGCACGGCGACCCAGATCATCTTTTCGCCCGAGGAGACCATCCGTCACGCCGCGATCGGCGACAGCATCGCCTGGGAGGTGGCGGCCGAGGGTTCGGTCCTGTTCCTGAAGCCCCGCGAACGCCACCAGGCCACGAACCTTCTGGTCGTCACGGAGCGGGGCGGTCTGGCCCGCCACTATGTCTTCGAGCTCGTCGCCCGCGATCCCGGCGCCCGCTCCGCCGCCTACCAGATCCGCTTCCGCTATCCGGAGGACGAGCAGGCCCGGGCGGCCGCCCAGCTGGCCGCATCGGCGACCGCGCTCGAGGCGCGGCTGGTCGGACTGGAACTACAGGCCGGAGCCGTCGAGGGGCGGCGCAACCTGGCCTATTCGCTTCAGGGCGACGCCCGTCTGCAGCCGAGCGAGGTCACCGACAACGGCCGTTTCACCGTCCTGCGTTTCCCCGGCAATCAGCCCATTCCGGCGATCTTCGAGGTGGCCGCCGACGGCTCGGAGCGGATCGTCCCCTATGATGTACGCGGCGAGTTCGTCGTCATCCACGGCGTCACGGCCGGGCTTCGGCTGCGCCATGGCGGCTCCGTCCTTTGCATCTTCAACGAGGCCTTCGATCCGCGCGGCGTTTCGACCGGCACCGGCACGGCCTCCCCGGTCGTCGACCGCACCGTGACGGGAGATCGGTCATGACCGCCGACACGCCGCCTCCGCCGCCCGCCCCCGAGCCCCGGGATCCGCCGATCGCCCAGGATCGCGGCGTGTCCCCGATCGCCGGCCGCATCGGCGGCCGTCAGGGGCGAATGATCACCCTGGCGGCCCTCGCAGCCGGCTGCGGGGTCTTCCTGTTCGCCACCTGGGACAGGGGCGATGCGCGCGACCGCGACAATCCGGCCGAGGACACGCCGCCTCGTCAGCTCGCCCCGTTCGAGCCCGCCCGGCGGCCTGAGCCACCGCTGCTGGAGACGGCGGACGCCGATCCGGATGCGCCCCTGCTGGGCGACGAAGGCGAGGTGGTCCCCGCGATCGCCCCGACCGAAGCCGACGCCCGGACGTCCGGCCCCACGGCCGCGGAACAGCGACAGGCGCTCGCCGAAAGCGCCCGCCGCGCCCCGGTCCTGGCCTACAGCCGGCCCGGGGCGATGACGGCGGACCGCACGCTGGTCGCCTCGCCGGGTGAAGCGGCTGCCCCGCAGGCGGGCGCCGACCACGCCCTGGACCAGTTGCGCCGGATCAGCCCGATCGGACAGGCGCGAGCCGGCCGGCTCCCGGACCGCAGTCTCCTGATCACGGCGGGCTCCAGCCTGCCTTGCATTCTCCAGACGGCGATGGACAGCGCCACCCCCGGCTATGTGAGCTGCCTGATCTCCCGGGACGTCTATTCCGAGAACGGCGCCGTGGTCCTGCTGGAGCGCGGCACCCGGGTCTTGGGCGAGTATCGTGGCGCGCTTGAGCCCGGTCGCGGTCGTCTGTTCGTGCTCTGGACCCGGGCGGTGACGCCCGGAGGCGTCGCCATCGCCCTGGCCTCCCCGTCCGCCGACGCGCTCGGCCGATCCGGCTTCGACGGCGCGATCGACACCCGGTTCTGGGACCGGTTCGGCGGCGCCCTTCTGCTGTCGATCGTCGATGACGCCGCCTATGCCGCCGCCGGCGGCGGCCAGGGCCTCCAGTCCACCGCCCGCGTGCCGTCCAACGCCGCGTCCGTCGCCCTTCAGGGATCGATCGGCATTCCGCCGACCCTGCGCAAGACCCAGGGCTCGGAGGTCTCGATCTTTGTCGCCCAGGATCTGAACTTCGCCGATGTGTACGGCCTGCGTCCGAGGTGATGCGCGACACCTCCGTCATCGACCACTATCTCGCGCCGCTGCGCCCGTACCTGGAACCGGCGACGGTGACCGAGGTGGTGGTCAACCGGCCGACCGAGGTCGGGGTGGAGGGCCCGGACGGTTGGCGCTGGCACACGGCGCCGGAACTGACCGAAAACTGGCTGCGCACCCTCGCCGTAGCGGCGGCCGCCTATACCGGACAGGATGTCGATGCGGAGCGACCGATCTGTTCGACCGTGCTTCCCGGCGACGCGCGCTGCCAGATCGTGCTTCCGCCGGTGGTTCCGGCGGGCACGGTCTCCCTGACGATCCGCAAGCCTTCCGGACGGCGGATGGGTCTGGAGGACTTCCACGCCGCAGGCCTGTTCGCCTCGGCCGAGACCGTGAGCGGCGGCGAGATCGATGAAACCGACGCGGCCCTGATCCGGCTGCGGGAGGCCGGCGACTGGGTGGGCTTCTTCCGGCTGGCGGTCGAGACCCGCCGCAACATCCTGATCTCGGGCGCCACGGGATCGGGCAAGACCACCTTCGCCAAGGGTCTGGTGGAGCTGATCCCGGCGCACGAGCGGCTGCTGACGATCGAGGATACGCGCGAGTTGATCCTGCCCCAGCGCAACGTCGTCCATCTCGTCTATTCGAAGGACGGACAGGGTCTCGCGAAGGTCGGCCCCAAGGCCCTCCTCGAAAGCGCGCTCAGGATGAGGCCCGATCGGGTCCTGCTCCAGGAGCTGCGCGACGGAACCGCCTTCTTCTTCCTGCGCAACGTCAACTCCGGGCACCCCGGATCGATCACCACGGTGCATGCCGACTCCGCCAGTCTCGCCTTCGAGCAGCTCACGCTGCTGGTCCGCGAGTCCGAGGGCGGGCGCGACCTGCCGCGCGACGACATCCGTACCATGCTGCACCTGATGGTCGATGTGGTGGTCCAGATGAAGAAGATCGACGGCCGGTTCCTGATGACGGAGGTGTGGCATGACCCGCATCGCAAGCGCCGCGCCGGGAACTAGGGCGGCGCTGATCGCGGCGGGGCTGGCGACCGGGCTCGCCCTCTTCTGCATCGGAACATTCCTCGTGGCCCTTGTCGGCCTCGGCCGGTTTTCGGGCGACATCGATCCGGTCCGCGTCCCGGCCTGGTTTCTCTACTACCGCCACGATCCCGAGGTCCGACGCTGGCTGGGCGTCGGCGCGGGCGTCATGGGTCTCATCCTTCTGATTCTCGGCACGGCGATCGCCCTGGGCATCCGCCGCCCCCTTCACGGCGCGGCCCGCTGGTCCACGCGCGGAGAACAGCGCCGCCATCGCCTCCGGGATCGAACCGGCATCCTTCTGGGCCAGACCGCCGAGGGCCTGCTGATCGCCGGAGGTCCCGACCATGTTATGCTCTACGCCCCGACCCGGACGGGCAAGGGCGTGGGCGTCGTGGTGCCCAACCTCCTGACCTGGCCGAGCTCCGTCGTGGTGCTCGACATCAAGCGGGAAAACTTCAACGCCACCGCGGGCTTTCGGGAGGAAGCCGGGCAGGATGTCCGCCTGTTCGACCCGCTCGCCCCGGACGGTCGGACGGCGCGCTTCAACCCCCTTCACCACATCGATCGCACCGCCCCGATCGTCGTTCTGGACGAGCTCCAGCGTATCGCGGGCATGCTGTTCCCGGCGCACAGCCACGCCGACCCCTTCTGGTCCGAGGCCGCCCGCACCGGCTTCATCGGAGTGGGCGCCTATGTCGCCGCGACGCCGGACCTCCCCTTCACCCTCGGCGAAATCTACCGTCAGCTGACCGAGGGCGACCCGCGCGAGCGGTTCCCCAAACTGCTGGAGGAACGCCGCCGGATCGGCGATCCGATCCCGGCCGGCGCCGCCTCCGCCCTGACCGACTTCTGCAGTTCGGGCGAGAACACTTTCGCCTCGATCCGTCAGTCGATCACCACCCGGATGGGGCTCTGGCTCAATCCGCTGGTGGACGCCGCGACGTCCGCGAGCGACTTCGATCTGCGCGACATTCGTGGCGGCCGCCTGTCTCTCTATCTGGCGGCCTCGCCGGAAAACATGGACCGGGTCGCCCCGCTCTATGCCCTCCTCTTCCAGCAACTCGTCGATCTCAACAGCCGCACCCTGCCGACCGCCGACACACCGCCGACGCTCGTCTTGCTGGACGAGTTCGCCCGGCTTGGCCGCGCCCCTGTGCTGGCGCACGCCTTCGCCTGGGTCGCCGGCTATGGCCTGCGCCTGCTCCCCGTCATCCAGAGCCCGTCCCAGCTCCGCGCCCTGTATGGTCCGGACATCACCGAGGACATCCTCACCAACTGCGGCCTCGAGATCGTCTTCGCGCCCAAGGAGCTGAAGGTGGCCCAGGAGCTGAGCGAACGTCTCGGCTACTATACCTATCGAGCGCGCAGCCGGAGCCGCCCGATCGGACTGGGCCAGGGTCGTCGCAGTCTGACGGACTCCGACCAGAGGCGGGCCCTCATGCTTCCACAGGAGCTGATGCAGCTGTCGGACAAGGCCCTGATCGTCCTGAAGGCGGGCCTGGCGCCGACGCGCGGCCGCAAGCTCGTCTACTACCGCGACCGGCGCTTCACGGATCGGCTGCGTCCGGCGCCCTCCTCCCCGCCGACGGCGCCGCGCGCGCCCGCGCCGCTCGCGCCGGACCCCCAGCCCCCGAGCGATGTGGAGACCGACATGGATTTCGACAGCATCGTCCGCCGCTTCACGGCTGAGGGTCTGAAGCCCCCGCCCCCAGGCGCGACGGAGGCCGAGGTGCAGGCCTGGCTTCAGCGTGTGGTGACGGCCCCCATCGCCGCGCCGTCCCGGGAGCGTCTGCCGTGAGCGCCGCCAAGTCCAAGCCCGATCCGGTCAACCGCGTGTCGCCACAGCCGGCGACGCGAGCGGACGGCCGCTCGCTCGACAAGGGCGATGTCCCGACCCAGTTGCTGGATCGCTATCTGATCGAGCGCGATCGCCAGGGTCGACCGGAGCGCTACTATCGCGACCACAAGGCCTCGGACCCGATGTTCCGCGACCATGGCCGGGCCCTGTCCTCGCAACAGGCCTATCCGGACGCCGTCGCCTCGATGCTCCGGATCGCCCAACATCGCGGCTGGTCCGGCATCAAAGTCTCCGGAGACGAGGCCTTCCGCCGGGAAGTCTGGGTGCAGGGACGATCGCTCGGCCTCGAGGTCGCGGGCTACAAGCCCACCGAACGGGATCGACAGGCCGCCAATGAGCCGGCCGAGCGGGCCGGCCGCCGCGCCATGGAGCCGACGCGCGAGGAGGTGAAGCGGCGTCTGGACATGGCCGCCGTGGTTGTCCGCACCCTCATCTCGGACCCCGCCGCCCAGGCTCGGCTGATGCAACAGGCCTGGTCCCGCGTGCGCCCGGAGACGGAACGATCCAGGGACGCCGACAGCCGCACACCGCCCCGCCGTTCCGATCGCGGGCGCGATCGTTAATCGCGAAAGACGGCCTGGATGTCGGGTCGTCTCGACGCGCTATGGCGAACCTAGACCCAGGTTCGCGGAACAACTGGATGCGACGGGCGCAGATGGCCTCTATAACCGGTGCGGCGCAAGAGAGCGTCACGCCCCTCGATCTCGTCGCATCAGCTTTATGACCGCCCTCAATCCCAAACTGCGAGCCGCCCACATCGTCCGACTCACCACCGGCATCCAATTGATCGGGCCGGACTTCGAGCGTTTCGGACAGCTGTTCATGGACGAACTGTTGGGCATTCCGCTGACCCACGCGGGCCTGAACGCGCTCGGCTTCCCCGTCGGCGGCGTTGTCGACACCCAATCCAGCGACGGCGCGTGGGTGGCCGAGTATTCCGCCGAGAAGGGCTATTTCAATGGGAAGATGGCCAAGGCCACAAAAGACCTGAAGTACGCTCTCAAGGAGGGACCGAAGGCGCGCAAGATCGTCCTGTTGTCCGCCCAGCTCAAGGTGAAGTCCCAGGCCAAAGCCTTCATCAAGGCGGCAAAGGCCGGCAAGGGTATGAGCCGCAAATCGATCGAGCTCTGGGGCGCCGAGGAGATCGCCACGCGGATCGTGGATCAATTGCTGACCAGCGATAGGGCGGTGGCGCGCCTGAATCCTTACCTGCCCGTGCTTTCGGCCGTGCGCGACGAACAGGCCTCCAGCCTGCAGATGGAGCGACCACCGACGGGCGCCCTGCCTCGCGACGCAGTCAATGACGCCTTGACGACGGCGCTGGCCGGCTCTGCCTGCGTCGCGATCTCGGGCCACGGCGGTGCGGGCAAGTCCGTCGCGGCCGCCGCCTTCGCGGATCGTCACAGGGGGCGGTATCACAATCTGATCTGGCTCAAAGGCAGGGATGTCCCCACGCTGGAAAGTCTGAGCGCCGTTGCGATCGCCCGGGCCGGCGACAGCCGCAACGTGGCCTATCTTCTCGGGTCCCGTCCCACCCTGCTGGTCATCGACGACGACGTCTCGGGGCTTGATCGGGTCCGTCTTGCCGCACTTTGCGACAAGGGCTCACACATCATCGTCACTACGCGAAGCGGCGGCGGCTATCAGATCCCTCCCTTCACGGAAGATGAGGCCCGACTGGTCGTCGGGCGCAACACGACGACGCCCTGCCCGGATTCGATCTTCGCCCTGATCTGGGCGACCGTCGGCGGCCATCCCCTGACCTACGGGCTGATCAATGGCGTTGTGCTCAGCGGCGCGACCTGGGAGGACGTACAGGCTGATTGCGAAGCGATCGGAGGGCTGGATGACGAGGACGGGCGGCCCGGCGGTCTCGCGGATCGGCTGCTGGCTCGTGTCCTCGACGTCATGGGGAGAGAGCTCGCCTTCTTCCATTGGCTCGACAAGGGCGATTCCGACGAAGGTTTCGCTCGCGCCGCGCTGAAACCGGCAGGACTGAGAAAGTTGCGAGACGCCTGCCTGACCACGCCGGACCGCACGACGGTGGTGCGCCTCCATGATGTCGTTCGCGCCAGCTTGGCGACGGTTGCGGAGCGGCTGCCGGTTCTCGACGACGAATGGCTGGATCAGTTGGAGGCCTACATCGCCGATGTCGCCACCTCCGGCGACGGCGTGCCCTTCTGGACAGTGTCCAAGAACCTCGACGCTCGGCTGCGCGCCGCGATCGCCGGCGGCGACCGGCGCCCGGCCTTCACCTACGCGTTGCTTGAGGTCACCGCGCCGACCGCGCTGGACCCGACCCTGCTCGAGGACCCGGCGGCGATGGCTGATCGTCTCCTCCAGGACACCGCGACAGCTGTCAGGCCGATCGTGACGATGGCGATCATCGAGACCATCGAAGCTGGATATCTTCATCGCAAGACCACCGTCGACAAGGCTACGGCGGAAGCCGCTCTGACGGCTCATCTTCCCGTGTTCGACCGGATGTCGAACCATCCGGGGCTGACCGAGCAGCAGAAGTCGGAGATCAGCCACCACAAGGCGAAGGCCCTGCTCCGTCTGAACCGCAAGCCCGAAGCGATCGCACTATTCGATACGGTGCTTTCCAGCCCGCACCCCCTGCACGAGGCCCGGCTCCAGCTGGTCAAACTGGTCAGGGACGACCAAACCCGGGCGGCGGATGTCCGGGCCATGACCCTGACCCTGCTGGAAGGCTACGGCGGACTGGGCGCGGTCAGCACATCGGTGTTCCTCGCCACCATTGAGAGTCTGCCATGGAAGGACGAGCCTTGGCGCGGCGAGATGATCAAGGTCTACGAGACCGTCATCGAGAACGGCCTGGTCAGGGCGACCAATCTCGGCATCGACCAAGGCTATCGGGCGCTGGCGTCGATCGGCCGATACTGGGCCCGACACGACCCCGCAGTCTTCCTGCGCGTGTTCGACAAGATCCCGCCCAGGACACCGGACGCCGGCATGGCCGACGACGACCTCTTCGCCTACGGCGAACTCCTGCTGGAGGCGAGCCGGCTCAAGCCCGCCCATAAGGACGACCTTCAAGCCCGCGCCCTGGCGATCTACCGGGCGCTCGCCACCCCCGGCCAGTACCAGAGCGAGCGGCTGGCCGATCTGCTGCAGGACATGGGTCAGCCCGGGGCGGTCGTAGATCTTCTTGAACCCCTACCGGGGACGACGACTTCGGCTTTCGGACAGTTGCGCCTGTCCAAGGCCTATCTGGCCGTGAACAGGTTGGACGAGGCCGATACAGCCATCTCCTTGGGGACGTCGCTATTGACGCGGGAGTCCTATCGCCCGGACTTCGAGGCCCAGGCGGCTGCGGTCGCGGCGGCAAAGGCGGCAGCGCAGTCGGAGGATTGAGGCGCTTCGGCAATCGCGCGACGTCCTATCGCGTTCGATCTTTGGATCGCACTGGCTTCTCTCGTTCAATCTTTAAGGCGCGGGCCAGAATTTCCCGCCGCGTCGCCGCCGGCGGAAGAGTTCGCACAAACGCTTCGATCTCAAGACCGAGGGTCCGGTCCGCGTCTGACTTCGAAGCCTGGAGCCGCAAGGCCTCGACCACGAGCGCCTTGCGGATCTGCGCCTGTCTCTGGCGCAGTCGGACCTCCCAGACCGCCGCTTCCCCTGGCGACCGGGCCGCGTCTTTCAGGGCGCCCTTGAGGGTCTCCGGCATCGCCCCCTCTCCACGCTCGAACCGCTCGCGCAGCTTTCGAACGGGCGTGCGTTCGCTCTTGCGCACCACGCCACGCGCGCGTCGCGGCGTGGCTTCGGCCTCGACGCCCCGATCACGCAGGGCCGCTGCGAAGGTCTCGCGCCAGAGCTGGAGGTCCGCCTTGCGCGGATTGAGCCGTTCCCCGTCACGTCCAAGCGCCCGGACGGTGAGATGGACGTGGGGATGCCGATCATCCGTATGCAGGGCGAAGACATAGGGATGTCGATCGCCGAACAGGGCGTCCGCGAACGCGCGCGAGGCATCGTGCACCCGGCCGGGTTCCACCCCCGCCGGCATGCTCAGAACGATCGACAGCGAGACCGGAGCATCCTTTCGGGACGCCAGCAAATCCAGTTCTGCGCGCCAGTCCTCGGCCAGCGCGCGAACCTCCGCACGTCCCGACAGACACTCGCCGTCGGGTCCCTCCAGGACGAGTCTTCCGTTTCGGGTGATGTAGTCCAGGTGGCGCTGCAGATGGTCGCCGTCCCGCGTTCGGCCGGTGATCTTGACCATCACCTCCGGGGCGCGGCGCGCGACGCGCTGAAGCCTGGCGGTCGCCGGCTCGCTTCCCTTCCCTCGCGTTACGCGCAGCACCGCGTGCGCCAGCCTCGCCCGCCGCATGCGGACGGGAGGACGCAGCGCCTCCTCGAACCCTGACGGGACGCGAAAGTCGTTCATGGGTCGGGCGTCCAGTACGACAGATTACCCGCGAAGGCGTCCCGCACCCCGACCAGGTGCGCGCGGATTTCGTGCGCATAGGCGTCCAGCTGGGCGACCTCCAGGTCCAGCACCGCGCCCTCCATCACGGCCGTGTTCAGGGCCCGGGCGATCTGGTTGATGTTGACGCCGATCCGGCGAAGTTCGCGCTGCACCTCCAGAAAAGCGATCGCCTCGCCACGGCTGAGCTGAGGTCGGCCATGCAGCCGCGCGCGGATCAGAGCCACGGTCCATTGTGTCCGGGACTGGCCTCTCCGGGCCGCCTCGCGCTCTAGGGCGGTCATATCCTCGATGGTCAGCCGCAGACCCAGTTTGGCCTTCAGGCGCGCGGGCGGCGTCGCCGGGGCCTCCGGAAACGGCGCCTGGGCCGCCGCTTCCATCAGCCGTCGCAGGAGCCGCGCGCGTCCGCCGCGCGAGGCCGCGGCGGCGTCGAAGCGGCGGATCAAATCGGGAGGGACGCGAAGGGTGAGGCGATCCATGGGCGAGTGGGTCTGTCAGACATTGCCGGCGCAAAGCCTATCCTGCCCTAGACCCTCACCCCCTTCGCCCCGTAGGCTTACGGGGCTGCCCGTCCT
>NZ_JBWKZJ010000019.1:37946-54562 GCF_059424365.1 Brevundimonas sp. GW456-12-10-14-LB3 | reverse complement strand
CCGCCGGCCCCCGCTCGATCAACCCCTCCCCGCAGAGCCAGGCCAGCGCCTCCCGGACCGGCGTCGTCGACAGGTCGAGGCGGCGCGCCTCCTCGACGATGACGATCGACTGGCCCGGCGCATAACCCCCGGCCCACGCCCGCTCACGGATGTGGTCGAGGGCCTTGAAGAAAGGGTCGCGACTTTTCGCCATGACAGACTCCAGCTCCCCGCGCACCCGGCGCGCGCGGCATATGACCGCTCGCCAACAAGTTGCGTGGTGTAGGGATGCAGAGTCGCCTCATATCGGCGGTCTCGCCGCCGCAAAGCGGCGGATTTCAGATTGGAACAGAGAGGTGATCGCCGTTAACTCGGCGATGGGATTACGTTCAGCGTAGGGAAGGGTCGGGCCAGTGAAGTCTAGGCGAGTGCAGCCGCAGCGCGATAACGACGTGCTCTCCCAGGCGCTGAAACTGGTTCGCCGCCATCGCGGCATGACCGCCGCCGCCGTCGCCCGCGCGATGCGCATGGCGCTCCGCACCTACCAACGCTTCGAGGCCGGCGGCAGAAGCCTGAACCTCGACTACATTCATCGGTTCGCCGTTGCGACCCGCAGCGATCCCCAGGCCATCATCATGGCGGTGGCCATCGGCTCGCCCGATCTCGCGTGGCGCTGCGCCGACAACAAGCTGATCACCGCCTTGACCATCGGGGGCCAGCGCTTCAACGCCCTGCTCGGCGACGACATCGCCGGGCTCGAGGCGCGGCCCATCATCCTCGCGGTCTGCGCCATGTACGACGCCTTGCTAGCCGAGAGCGACCGGCAACAAGCCGCCGCCCGGTGGCTCGAGAACGGCGTCACCGACCTCGCGCAAGTTCGCCCCGCTCCCGGCCGATAGAAATATATTTCGAATATAGTTTTGAGACTTCGACATCCGGGCGCTGACTGTGTTCGCCACACCCGTGGCGAACACATGAAGGAGACTGAGATGAAGGCCCCCAAACTACGGCTCGTCCACTTCGGCAGCGCCAAGACCCTGACGCGTGACCTGATCCAGGGCCCCTACACCGAGATGGGCGTGTTCCCGAGCGAAAAGCCGGCTGGCTGACGTTCCGCGGGGGGCTTCGGCCGCCCGCAAGTCCTGCACATGTCCGTCACTCTCTGGCCGGCGCCCGGCATCCACTTCGCCGCCGTCGAAGAAGACATCGTAGTCCTCGACACATACGCGGGCAGCTACAGCTGCCTTCTGTCCGCATCCGACTGGCTCCGTCTCGAACAGGACCAAACGCTTGCCGTCGACGATGCCGATGCCGCCGCGGAGCTCGTGGAAGCCAATCTCGCCGTTCAACAGCGCCCACGTTCGACGAGACCAGCGACGCCGCCAGCGCGTCGCGACTACCGTCCCGATCAACTCGCCGGGCGCATTCCTTCCCTTGGAACCATCGCCGAAATCATGATTGCTCGACAATCGTTTCGCGGAACCGCTTTCCCAGATCTTCTGCGACTGAGGCTGCCGCGAAGACGGCTCATTTCGGGTTCCCTTGAGAATGCGTTATCCGACTATCAAGCGGCCCTTCCGTGGTGCCCGGGCGAGGGCGAGTGCTTCCAGCGCGCCTTCGAGCTTCGATATCTCTTGGCGAGGCGGGGGGTAATGGCGACGTGGGTGTTCGGTGTCCGCACCTGGCCCTTCGCCGCCCACTGCTGGCTCCAGCTTGAAGACGCGGTGATCGGAGACTCTATCGACCGTGTACAGCGCTACACGCCGATCTTCGCGGTTTGACATGGACGACTACCTGATCGTCTCCATCTCGAAAGCCAGCGATCAGGCTGTCGCCTTGACGGGCCAGTTGCGTCGTCTCGCCATGGAGTCGGGCGGCCGGGTCTCAAGCCTTAGTGCGGCGACCTGGCTTTGGGAAACCGCGCGGCGGCCCCAGATGCCAACCCGCGTTGGGCTCTGGCTTCTTGTCGGCGACGTCGTGCGTCGCCAGACCACTGCGAGGTCAGAATCGTCTTTGCATCAACCCGAGCGTGAGGCCCGCGCTCTGACGCAAGACTTTTGGGGCCGCTACGTGGGCGTGAGGCTCTCAGAGAGAGGAAGCGTCACAGCGGTGCTCCGGGACCCGTCCGGTGCAAGGGAATGCCTCGTCTGGTCGCAAGGCGGCCTCGCCATCATCGGCTCGACCGCCCCGGCCTGGCTGGCTCACCGATTCATTCCCAACTGGTCCGTCAACATCGAGCGGGTCGGCCAGGCGATGATCGATCCGTTGATGTCCGCCGGCGCCTTGATGCTCGACGGGCCGGTCGCCGTTAACCCGGGGGTGTTTCAACCCCTGCCTGCCGAGAGGCCGGGAACGACGGTTTGGAGCCCTGTTGAGCGTGCCCGATCCAGCCTTTCAGACTGGACGCCGACCGAGGCAGCCGATCGGTTGCGATGTGCTGTCGACGAGGCGGTGAACGGCTTGGGTGGGCTACCGGGAACACTCGCTGTCGAAATCTCCGGCGGCTTGGACTCCAGCATCGTAGCGACGAGCTTGGCGGCCAGCACGAGGGACCGGGTGAAAATCTGGTTGAATGCCTACGGAGCGAGGCCGGAAGCGGACGAGCGGCAGTATGTCGAAGCGCTGGGGAAGGTCCTGGGCGTTTCGCCGGTCAGCGTACCCCATTTTACGGCGCCGCTCACTGAAGCCCTGTTCACACGGATATCGCAGGACGTGCGGCCTGGCCTCAATGCTCTGGACATTCACCATGACCTCGACTGGTCCGCCAGACTCGGAAGCGTCGGCGCTGACGCGGTACTGACTGGCAAAGGCGGCGATTCAATCCTGCTTCATTCCGCTGGCCTTTTGGTGGCGGCGGACAGATGGCGCCGCGAAGGCTGGAAAAGCCTCTTGTCGGGGGATTTCGTATCGCTGGCCGCGAACAACGAAATGTCGGTGTGGACCCTGATCGCGAGCGCCCGCCGGGCTCGGAACCGCCCTTCCGATCGCATCCAACTGGATGATACGCTGCTGCGCCGCCGCTTAGGCCTGGGGCCTATACATCCGTGGTTGGAAGGCAGCGACGCATACGGCCCCGCCAAAATCTTCCAAATCGCGGGCGTGGTGGACAGCGTGTCGCGCCACGGCCGGTCTCTGCTGACAGATGCAGTGGATGTCCGTCATCCCCTCTGCGCCCAACCCGTGGTGGAGGCAGGACTGGCTCTCCCGACGCCCCTCCTGACGCTCGGCGGCTGGAGCCGGGGGCTGGCGAGGGTGGCGTTCCGTGATCGGCTGCCCGCGATAATCGCCGAGAGACGGACCAAGGGGGATATGACGGCGATCTACGGGCGCATGGTTTTTGAGAACCTCGATCTGTTCAAGAGTTGGCTTCTCGACGGGCGCCTGGCCGCCGAAGGTCTACTGGATCGCGCGGCCGTCGAGGCCCGCCTCAACCGCGAGAACCTCATGTGGCGCGGGGGGGCGCATACGATTATCCGGGCGGCGGCGTTCGAGGGCTGGCTCCGGGTATGGAGCGATCGGTTGAAGGGAGGCTGACCCTACGCGGAGGACTCGCCAGCGTTTCGTCGAGCCAGATCGACACCTGTCCATACAAATCGCGGATGTTGGCCGGGCTCCAGAGCATGTGCTCCTCGCCCCAGTAGGTGACCAGGCGGGTCCGGCGTCCCAACCTGTAGAGGGCGCTGAACATGCGTTCCGACTGGGACATGGCCACGAAATCCCGGTCCGAGGTGATGAGCAGCACTGGTGCGGCGATCTGATCCGCCGCGAGATAGGAGCTCGCGTTGGCGTACCGGTCGCGAACGATCCAGGGCGGTGCGCCGAGTTGTCCTTGGCCGCCCTCCGCCCACCCCTGCTGGTTGCGGAACATGAAGCCGTCCTGGGGAACCGCACGCGCCGCCGGGGTGAACTCGCCCCATTGCCCGAACATATCCGTTGTGGCCGCCCAAGCGATATAGGACCGGAACCTGTCGGACCGGGTTGCGATCCATAGCGCCGCCTGCGCTCCGAAACTGTGTCCTATCAGCGCCATCCTGCTTTCTGGAAGCTCAGGGTGGGCCGCGAGGGCAGCGTTCACCGCCTCGTCGACGGCCGCATTGAGCATCGCAGGCGAGTTCGCGTGATCTCGCGGAATAGCGGCGCTCAAGACAGCATAACCCTCGCCCGCGAGAACCTGAGCGCGCAGCCCATAAGTCAAGGTCATCGGACCCGTCCAGACGCCGCTTTCGACCGACCCCGGATAGATCTGCACCACGAGACCCTTCAGCGCGCTGGGGGCGACGCCGTACGGCAGAAAGAGCCAGCTCTGGGCCGGGCGTCCAGCCGGATCGAGGTGACTGATCGGTGTGACCGTGGGCAGGACCGCCTCCGACAGTTCGGCGTTGACGACATCCAGCGTCCGCGTCCCGGCTTCAGTCTTTAGCGTCAGGGTCTCCTGCAAGCCGTCCCGCTTGAGCATAAGCGCCCCGCCCGCCCAGACAGCCAAGCTCCGCATCCCATCCTCGTCGGGCAAGCCCTGCAGAGCGAGGGAGTCGGCGTCGGCGCCCATGACGACGGGGCCGTTGTCCGTAAGGCCAGCCACCGCCCATCCATCCCGCGGCGGATCGTTATTGGCTAGGCGAAAAGACCGCTCGGGATCGCTGATCACCATCTCTGTGAGAGTCTCGCTGCCAGGCGACACCCTCTCCCCGCCGCCGGCTCCGAGGCGCCAGAACGCCCCGTCCGCAAAACCGTAGACCGCGTCGTCGGACACAGCCGCCAGGCGAGACGGTGGCGTCGTCAGACCCTGAGTCAGCGCGATGGGAGCCGCAGCGTTGCGCAAGGCGTACCAATCGAATCTTGCGTCGCCGGCCCGGGCGTAGAGGATGGGCGTATCGCCCATCCAGTCCGCGCGGATGCCTTGAAGTGTAGTGATGTCCGCTGTCTGCGCGAGGGGCGAGAGCCCATGGCGGGGTGTTACCCGCGAGGTCCCGTCTGGGCGTACGACAAGAAGGTCTCCCTCCTTCCATGTCGACCCGGCTCGACGTCCCCAGATCAGGAGCCCCTGCGAGTCCGCGGACCACCTGAGCAGATGGGGCGCGACGTCGATCGTCTCGTCCGCCGACGCGATGGATCCAGAGTGCAGATCGATCAGGGACAGGCGCAATCGCGACGGCGGTTCTGCCTGATCGATGGATTCCGGCGACACAGCGATGGGCTCCGCCTCCTCGGTGACCGCGAGGTTGTCTCCATTCGGGGAGACGGAAAGGTCGACCAACCGCCCTTTTTTCAACGTACGAGCCGTCCCAGCATCGAAATCCAGGAGCACCAGCGCCTGATCAGGTGCGCCGCCATCCGCAGACACGACCCCGTCTGCGGCGTCGATGACGGTTCGCGAGGGCTCACGACCCGCCGAAGCCCGGCGCCACTGCTCGATCATCCGGGCCTGACCCTGACCATAGTAGCGGAGCAGCCAAGGAAGGCTTCCATCTGGCCGGGTCATCAGAACGAGCTTGTCTTCCGATACCCACTGGAACGCCGACCCCATCAGCGGCATGTCCGGTGTCAGTCTCAGCCAGGTAACCTTGCGATCCGGGAATGCAACGACGCCGGCTTCCAGGTGATCGTCGACGTAGCGATAGACGAGAAGTCTGCCCCCTTGGGGAGACCAACTGACACGCAGCAATCCAGGCGGCTCTTCGGGCAGCAACCGCACCGGCCGGCTGTCTTCAAGTCGCAGATCAACCACCCACAGATCCGTCAGCGGCCAGCCGGAACGTGGACCTCTGTCAAAGCGAGGGGCGTCGTCGTAAGCGCCCCGCTTTTCGTAGACGATCCAGCCTCCATCGGGAGAGACGGCGGCACGACCGAACATTCCGAGACCAACAACGTCTTCGACCCGCAACGGTCGTGCCTGACCCAGCGCTGTCGAGGCCGGCCAGACCAAGGCGAGCGCGGCCAAAGCCACGGTCAGCAAGCGTATCGACACGACGATTACCAGCGCTGCGTCAGTTGCAGAGAGATGACGCGGCCCAACAGATTGCCTTGGCCTGGATCGAAGCCTACCCCTGTCGCCGCGTCATAGAATGGCGGATCTTGATCCAGAAGGTTCTGGATCGTCAGCGCTGCGGTCAGGCCTTCAAATCGCGCATCGCCGGGCGACCAGCTCGCCTGAACATCCAGCGTATCCCACTGACCTATGCGCCGTTGGAAGCGGTCCTGATAGGCGCTGACATGGTTCCAGTAGAGACCGGCGCTGAGCCCCCCCCGCGTCACGGTTGCGCCCGCGCGCGACTTGAACCGCACGGGATAGCCGATCAGCCCGTCCACCGCGCGGACCTCGGACGTGGGCGTCGACTGTGTTTCGTAATCCAGAATGTACGACGCGGACGCGTCCATTGCGACGCGGACGTCGCCCAGCGCAATGGGATATCGCGCAGAGAAATCGAGCCCCCGCACCAGGACAGCGCCGGTATTGACCCAGCGTGCGTCGACGATGGCGGCATAGCTCGTCGCCGGATAGCTGGTGCTCGAGATGAACTCGGGCCGAGAAAGATAGTCCTGGACGAGCGCGAGGTCTGCGGCGCTGGTTCCAGGATTCACCAAAGTGACAAATGGGGTGAGCGTCGGGTCTGTGAGAACACCAGCCAGGTTCTCACTGACCGGTCGCGCTATCCGGTCGTTGAACCGCGTTTCAAAATAGTTGGCGCTGACTGTGAAAGAGTTCCTTGGCCCGTAATCGACGCCGAAACTGAAGGTGTCGGCCGCCTCGGGCTTCAGGTCAGGGTTGCCGCCGTCTAGTTGGATGGCCAGCGCCCGGCTTCCGTCCTCGCGAGCGAAGAAGGTTGATGAGACTGTAGATCGATCGTGGATCTGCGGCAGGGCGGCAGCGCGAAAGGACGTTCCCCATGATGTTCTGATCACCCAATCCTCGACCGGAGACCAGACCAGGCCGATCTTGGGATTCGTCGTCGTCCCGAAGTCGCTGTAGTCTTCAAAGCGGGCCGCGACCGAAAGATCGAGGCTACGCACGCCGGGTCGGTTGCTTTCTGGTCCGACCAACGGCACGCGGATTTCGCCGAACACAGCATTGATCGTTCGGCTTCGCTCCGGGACGGCGACCGTCACCGGCGCCAAGGTGGAGAGGAAGCTCGTGGACCGGGTCTCAAAGGTTTCCCGTCTCGACTGGGCGCCGATGGCCAGTTGGACCTCGCCGGCAGGCATGGTGAAAAGAGAGCCATTGGCCAGCAGATTGGCCGAAGACGCCGCACTGTGATTCCGGCTGGTCGCGAAGCCGCTGCCTATGAAGTCGAGCACCGTCGCCTGGTTCGCCGTCCCGGCGCCGTATGGATTGAAAAACCCGTCAACAGCCGAGCGATAGGCAGTGGCGGGATTATCCGGCGTGGCGCCAAGGGCCTCGTTCAGGAACAGGCTGTTGACTTGACCGGATACTTGGATCTCGCCGGCTTCCTCAGCGTGGGCGATATACCCTTCGACTGACCAGGCTCCGATCTCGTACTCCGCTCCGAGGGTGAAGCCGTAGCTTTCCGACGATCCGCGTTGGCGCGTGTTGCCCAGATCCCCGACGAATGAATATCCGATCAACTGGCTCGCCGCCCCGTTCGGCGACACAAAGAAGGGGTTGGCCGAGGTGACAGACATGAGAGCGATCGGAGCCGGTCCCACGAACGAAACGTCGCGATAATTGTATCGGGCGTCGGCCGAAACCTCCAACCGTTCGCCAAGAGCCTGCCGCACTCTGGCGTAGACGCCATGGCGCGTAATCGCCGGGATCAGGTCTACCCCGACATATGGGCCCTGAAGATTGGGCGACCGGAAAGCGAAGTCAGACGGCTGTTGCGCCGTGCCGGAGGCGCCGGGCCGTATGCCGTATTGTGCGGCAAAAGCCGCGACGCTGGGATCGAAGGCGACAATGTTGCCCGGGGCCGAAAAGATCAGTCGGTGGTCCGTGCCGCCGAAGGGCCGCAGGTCGCCATCCGCAGTATAGGCGCGATCCTGCGCGCTCAGGGCATTGGTCTGTTGATGCTCATAGGAAAGGTAAGCGGAACCGGTACCCCAAGTGCGCCCCAAGATGTGGGAAGCCATCGCATCCTCGGCGCCGCCTTGGGCGGCCGAGAGACGTAGCCGCGACTCCTGGCCATCGAAGCTCCGACGCAGGATGACATTGACGACGCCCGCCACTGCATCGGATCCGTACAGGGCGGAGGCGCCGTCGAGGAGGACGTCGACCCGTTCCACAGCCGCAGACGGCAGGGCGGATATGTCCGCGAACTCCCCCCGGAAGCCCGTGCCAGCCATTCGCCGCCCGTTAATCAGAACAAGCGTCGATGCCGGTCCAAGCCCGCGAAGATTGACGCCTGTGGACGCGATCGTGTTCGAACCCTGCCGGTCGGCATTCGCGAGTTGGACGACCGGGGTTGAGGATCCGGCATAGTTTTGCGGTAGAGCGACAATGGCCTCTGCCGCCGTCGCATATCCCGTTCGATCCAAGTCTTCTCGGTTAAGTGAAACGACCGGCGATGACGGAGGCCCCGACGACCGCAGCAGCGTTCCCGTGACGATGACGTCGTCGATCTCGACCGCCTCGAGGCTCGCCATGCCCGCCCTTTGAACCGCAAACACGCCTGGCCGGCTTTGCGTCCAGGTCAGGCCGGACCCGGCCAGAAGCCGGTCCAGGGCCGCCCCCGGCTCCAGCCGACCGCTGACGCCGGGCGACCGCAGGCCGGCCACCATGTCGGAGGTGAAGAAAATCTGGTGACCGGATTGCCGCCCGAAGGCCGTCAGGGCCTCAGTCATCGCTCCAGGCGGAATACGAAATTCCCGCACCGACTGAGCGCACGCCGGTGAGCTGGCGACGACGACGCAGGCGACCGCGGCGGCGCCGGACAACAGATAAGAACGGCTCATAAACTGGTTTCCCCTCGACGCCCCCAATGGCGCTGAAGAGAGAGACCATCGAGACCGGGGCTAACCCTCGCGGCGTCCCGAATTAATTCCACGCCGGGAGAGCCCGACCGATCCGTCCGCCTTCGGAACAGCCCGCAGTCCCATGACATCCGAGGACGCCGCCACGAACGCGTCGCGGTCGCCGGCGCGAAAGACGCCGTTGACGGCCACCGACCGGATGGCGGGGTCGTCGATCTCGATCTTCTCGGTCAGGTAGCGGTTCATCTCCGCCACGGCCTGCGCCAGCGGGATGTCTGTGAAGACCAGCTGGCCCGTCGCCCAGCTGGTCTCCGCCTGGACGTCGACCGCGCGCGTGGCGATCTTCGCGCCGGAGACCGTTGCCTGCTGTCCGGCGGCGATCCGACGGGGCGGGGACGGCGCCTGTACGGCCTGGACGTCGATCGCGCCGGACACGAGCGTGACCCGAACCCCCTCCCCTGCCCTGCGCACGTCAAAGACGGTGCCCACGGCCGTCACCCGCGTATCGCCGGCGTGGACCACGAAAGGACGACCGGCGTCATGCGCCACGTTGAAGAGCGCCTGCCCCTGGACGAGGTCGATCCGCCGCTGGCGATCCGTGAACCGGACCCGCACGCGGGAATCCGTATCGAGCCTGAGGCTCGACCCGTCGGCGAGCGGGATCACCCTCTGCTCGCCGACCTGGGTGGCGAAGACATTCCTCTCGCTCCAGAACCACGATCCGCCCACCACCAAAGCCACGGCGGTGGCGACGGCCAGGCCGCCGAAGAGCACCGACCGCCGGCCCGCCGACAGGCCCGGACGACTTCGGCGGCGGGCCCCGTCCAGCGCCTCGGCGAGCGCGGGGTCGGACCCAAGACCCTGGCCCTCGCGCCAGACTTGTTCGACCCGGCGATAGGCGTCGGCGTTGCCGGGCCTGGCCCGCCATTCGAAGAATTCCTCAATGGTGCGGGTCTCGATGGAGGTCGTGCCGAGGCGGACGTGCCATGCCGCCGCCTCCTTCTCCGCCGCTTCAACCCGCGTCGTCGGGTTGGCCATGTCGCGCCCCATCCTAGCGCCGGAGCTGGGCGGCGCAGTGGGCCAAGGCCCGGGTCATGCGCCCTTCCACAGTCTTGGGGGAAATCCCCAGTCTGTCGGCGATCTGGGCGTTCGTCAGACCGTCGATCCGGGACAATAAAAAGACATCTCTCACGGATTCTGGCAAGCTCAGCACGGTCTGTACGAACATCAGTCGGTCGGTCTGGTCAGCCTCAACCCGATCGTGAACCGCAGCGATAGCTTCCGCTCTGCAAGCCAGCGCACGTCTACGGCTTTTGTTGGAGGCGAGATTAATAGCGATCCGCAGCAGAAACGCCTTTGGGTGACGAAGGCGGTCGCTAGACCTGCCTGAGGCCAAACGCAGCCAAGTGTCCTGCACCAATTCTTCGCAGTCTTGGTGTCCAAACCTCCGCCGAAGGGCTCGCCGCAACCAGTTATCATAGCGACGTTGCAGAGCCTCAAGGCTGTCTGCGGGCCGGCCTTCAACGCTATCGACTCCGTCAGCCACGCCTCGCTCCGACGACTTGGCCCTGCAAATCAAGGGATCGCAACGAGCGTAAACCACCGTCGGAATGGTCACTATAGTGACTGGCCCAAAAAGTCGGGTGAGCGCCGGCTGCGCTAATGGCGCTGGCGAGTATCTTTGGGCGAAACGTACGTCGTGCGAGACAGAAAAAAGCTATAACTATCGAGGCTTTGGCCGACGCGGTCTGCCTTTCGTACAGCTACATGGGAGAGCTTGAACGTGGGAGGAGAAATCCGACGTTACATGTAGTGGAAAAGCTCGCTGTCGCTCTCGAAACGTCGGCCACGGCGCTTTTGACCGACATTCGCTCCTGATTCTCTGACTGCTCCGGTCGATGCACAGCCTGACCGCGCCATCCTGCAAGACGGAATGGTTACTATGATGACTGGCCGCTTGGCACCCGTTGCTTGTGCCTGTGCGGATGAGTTTGACGGAGACATTCGGACGAAACGTGCGCCGCATTCGGCGTGAGAAGGGGCTTTCTATAGAGGCGCTCGCGATCGATGTAGGGCTCTCCTACAGCTACATGGGCCAGCTCCAGCGCGGGGATCGAAATCCCACATTGAAGGTGGTGGAGCGGATCGCCAAAGCATTGGGCGTGAAGGCCGTAGAGCTGTTTCGAGAATAAGATCGAACCGCTAGATGCCGACAGATGCTGTGTTTCTGATGGCGGGAAATCTCAGGAGCCTCCGACGGGCTGCTGGGCTGTCGCAGGAAGAGTTGGCATTCCGCTCAGGCATGAAGCGTGGCTGCCTGAGCGATTTGGAACGCGGCACGCGAAATCCGACTGTTCGCTGTCTCGGTAGGTTGGCAAACGCGTTGAAAGTGCCGCCGGGGCGCCTTTTAGAATAGACACCCGGCACAGCTAGACCTGCCGTGCGAGTAGTTCGCCATGGACCTGAAAGTCCCGTTCTCTGACAAGGACGAGGCCAAACGCCTCGGCGCCCGCTGGAATCCCCAGCGGCGGGTCTGGTACGTGCCGCCCGGCGTCGATCCCCGGCCCTTCGCCCGCTGGCGGTCTGGCCAGGCTACGGACCAGCCTTACAGGATCATGTCGCGCGAGGCCTACCTGGTCACAGCGGCCGAGCAATGCTGGCGCTGCAAGCAGGGCTTCCAGGCCATCGCCTTTCTGATGTCGCCCGGCTTCATTCTGGACGAGCCGACAGAGGGCGGCGGCCGCGAACGGCTCGCCGACTGGGGGTTCGCGGAATACATCACGCGCCTATCGCCGGAGGCCGCCCGGTTCGCCCAGGGTGTCCAGCCCGCCTATCGACAGGGTTACAGCCGAACGACCGAGAGCCGCTACTGGGCCAACCACTGCCCGTCGTGCAGTGCGCTCCAAGGCGACTTCCACCTTTATTCCGAACCCGACGGCGCCTTTTGGCTGGCCGAGCCCGAAGACGCCGCGCGGATGCAGGCGCGGCCGCTGCCCGGCGACTTCCGAGCGGACGCGGACATCGCCCTGGGTCACGGTGACGCGTGGCGAATTCCCGGCGTGCGTGCCACCCGTCCGTCCAGCGGCCGACCATTCGGACCGCCTCCGTCCCCGCGGTCGCCGCCGTCGCCGAATCCGATCCTCGGCTGGCTGAGATCGCTCGGGCGCGGGTCGTGACGAGGCTAAAGCAGCTCGATCTTCAGGCGGGCAAGCGCGGGGATCAGTTCCGGTTGCCGCACGAGCGGCCGAACCGATGTGGCGCGCAGCTTGCCGACACCCCGATCATAGACCGCGACACAGGGCGCTCCGGTCAGGCGCGAGAGGTAGAGAACGCCGTCGATGGCCGGCGCCTGCGTATAGATGTCGGCGCTGAGGGCGCGTCCCGCGCGATGGTTCTTTCCCCGCGCCGCGTCGGTCGGCGCGCCGAGGGCGAGCAAGCCGTCCTCCGTCAAATCCAGCAGGGTCAGCGGCGTCGCCGCGCCGACCACCGTGACACCCCAGGTTCCGATCTCGTCCCGAGTCAGCCGGCGCTTGCGTCGATTGACGAAACGGTCGCGGATGACGGTCTCGGCCACGCCGGTCGCCAGGGTCTTCCCGAGATAGAGGACCTTGAAGGCGTCGTCCGGACTGGCGAAGCGGGTCTTGCCGTAGCCGAGACCCAGGGGCGTCGCCTTGTGGGCCAACGGCGTCACGCGGATGAAGTCGACCAGCGTGCGTTCGACGGAGAACGCCTTGATCGTCTCGGCGTCAAGGATCACGGCTGGCCGTAGTCCCGAGCCGCGAGATCGCGCACTTCCCGAAGACCGCCGGCCTTGAGCACTTCCAGCGGCGCGCGGTCATCCAACTCGGGATGAGGCTCCATGAGCCAAAGCCAGGCCGTCCGGGGCGATCCGATCAGGTGCAGCACGTCCCGCACACCTTCGACCGGCCGGCCGTCGATGAATTGCGCCAACGGAAAGCTGTGATGACGCGTGCCCTTCAGGAGGCCGATGACCGCCCCCTGTTGCTGCCACTGATGCAGGGTCGACCGAGCGATGCCGTAATCCCGCTCAAGCACGGTGGAGCCCGCGACCGGCCCGGCCCAGTCCTCGACGGGCGTGGGCTTGGCGTAGGCGTCCAGGCGTCGTCCTGCCTCGGCGGCGACGAGCGGCGCGGCCAACCCCTCCCCAGCCAGACTGCGCGCGTCAGTCGATGACGGCGACTCGACCGTGCGATCCGCGACCTTGCGGACCAGCTCGCGTATCGCTTTGGGATCGGCCGTCAGTTCCCCCCGGCGCTCAGCGGGCAGCTTCACCAGGGCGTCGAGGATCGCCGCCGCGGTGCGGCCCAGCCGACGCGCCTCCGAGCCGCGCTCGGGATTGCGGGCGACGAACATCTCGACGATCTCCTGCGCCGGCGGAGAGGCCAGAGGCGAGGAACGACGGACGGCGACGGTCATGACAACGGCTCCATAACGTCCATATAGTCCTTAATGTCCGTAATGTCCATTGACGCAATCATTATCGCCCACGCACCGCAACCACCGCCCATGCATATGATCTCTCTCAACGCGGGTTCGAGGCTCCGAGAGCAGGTCGGCAGATAACTGCGTTGGAGAATACGACGGCGCTCACCGATCCAATCCGACCCCGCGCCCGCGCAGCACCTGCGCCAGACCCGCGCCGGTCGGCGCCAGCACGACGGTCCTGCCGATCTCCAGCGACAGTCCGCCCGCTCGCAGCCGCGCATAGTGTTCGGCGCCGTCGCGATCCCGCACGATCACGAACGGCGCGGCGCCCAGTTCGTCATGGAAGCCGGTCTTGACCACCCGTCCCTTCACGGGGGACGGCCCCATCGCCCGAACCTGGCAGCCCGCCTCCAGCCGTCGCTGGTTCAATGTGCGGATGATGTCGCGGCGCGCCTGAAGCGTCCGCAGCTTCGTCTCGACTTCGGGATCGAGGCGATAGCGGCGCCCCATGCGGACGGCGAGGCCCAAGCCTTCCAGATGGCGGAGGCGCCCACGAGTCAGCGCATTCCAGGCGTCGCTCCGTCCCACGCCGTCCCCGACCATCCCGCCCGGCTCCGCCGTCGCCACCAGCCGACGATCGAGGCCCGTGAAGCGATCCGCCGACGTCTCCCGCCACACGCGCTTCTCGGCATCGACCCGGGCCAGGTCTCCGAGCCGCTCCTGCGCGACCTCCTGCGCGCGGGCGCGGAAGCCGTAGGCGATGTAGTCGCGCGGGATGACCAGGTCCCTCCCGTCCCCGCGACGGCCCCGCACCAACACATGGGCGTGGGGCTGGTCCGTGTCGTAGTGGCAGGTCGCGATCCAAATCAGGTGCGGCTCGCCCAGATCCGCCGAGACCCGCGCCATGACCTCGCGGACGTAGCCGCACAGGTCGTCGATCCGATCTCCGTGTTCCGGGGAAATGATGAAACGGAAATGGTGACGGTCGTCGCCCCAACCCCTCGTCTCCGCGGCCGCCCCGACACCGTCCTGGTTCCGGTCGAAGAACTCCGGCCGGGCGCCTTCCACGCCGGCGCCCGCGCGGCCGAGATAGGCGACGTGGGCCGCCAGCGCGGCGCCGCGCTCAGCGCCCTTGCCGGCATGGCGGGAGACCAGAGCCTTGACGATGACCCGCTGGCGCACGTCCAGGCGGAAGGCCCGTCCCGATCGGTTCTGCGCGGCCCGCAGGACGCCCGAGCGGTTTCCCAAGGCGAACATCCGGGAGCTGGCGAGGCGCTTCATCATGCCGAGACGGACGGGATCACGATCGGTCCTCAGTCGCCGCGGAAGCCTCACGTCGACCGGGGTCTCTTCGACGCCTCCGCTCCTCGACAGCCTGGATTGAATAGCCTGATGAACAGACATGATCCGCGCTCCGATCCAGGAAGGTCCGCCGCCGGACGACAACTCAAAGCAAGTCGTCGATCCTGGTCAGCCGCGCCTCCAAGATGCTGAAAGCATAGAGAAAGCGGACGAAGGCCAACACTCCCTTTTATCTTGCCCTCAGCCGAAATTCGAAGATTTCCGGACAGTCGCATCATAGCCGATTCAACCCGTTCAACAGTCATCAAACGACGGGAGGCCGGCCGTATGACAAAAAAACCCGCCCGGCCGAAGCCGAGCGGGTCTGTGGGTCAGGCGTCAGGGCCGTCTGGTTCGTCATCCCAGAAAGCAGGGTCGCAGGGATCCGATCTGCGGATACAGTAGTCGAACCAGAGGTCGGCAGCGGACATCACCCCTGCCAACTCTCGTTGCTCAGCCTCCCATTCAGGATCGTCCGGTCCGTCGAGGTCGTGTTCGAAATCGGGGGTCATCGCAGTCTCCAGAAAAAGGCCCGCCCGGCCGAAGCCGAGCGGGTCGAACGTGCGGTTAGGTTCAGGCGGCGCGGGCGCGAATGGCGACGTGCCGGACGCCGTGTTCGATCGCCTTCTGCCCGAGGTTCATCGCCGGGCCGAATGGACGATCCGAGCCCCTGCCCTCGTCCAGAGAGTGCGCCAGGATCAGGCAGCAGGTGGGCTCGAGCGCGATGAGGTCATCGTTCGCTCGGAAGGGAGCCGCCTTGCCATGGGCGTCGAAGTCCGCTCGCGCGAGGATCAGCTTCACTCCCTTTTGCTGAGACCATTTGATCGCCAGCTTCTCGGAGCCCTTCGCCCCGGTCGTCGCGAGCGCCATGTCCGGCCACTCTGTGAGCGCCCAGTTCAGGGCGTCGAAAATCCGTCCGGCGTCCTCCGCCGTATCGGCCGAGGGCGCGCCCCGGAAGGCGATCACCGGTCCGCCCGGATCCGCCTCGCCGGACTTCCGGGCCCGGAGGCTGCGGATCGCCTGTTTCGCCTCTAACTGGGCCGCCGTCAGCACGCTGCCCCGGCGGCTGCCCCGCCAGGCCGTCCAGACTTCGCCGGTCGAGACCGTCCAGCAGTGGGCCGCCGCGTCTCGGACCAGCTCCGCCGTCCGGGCAGCCGCGTCTCCCGCGCGGGCCTTGGCCGTGGCCTCCTGCAGTTCGACATCGGCCGCTTCCGAGCCGTCGAAGTCGCGGTCCAGGGCGCGCATCGCATCCCGGGCCCGGTCGGCGTCGCGTTCGATCCGCCCGGCCGCCGAGTGAAAGGCGCCGATGAGCGCCTCGCCCAAGATGGTCTGGTAGTCTTCCAGAGCGGTGTCGGCGATCACGTCGAGCAGCTCGGTCATCAAGGCGTGCCCCAGCTGGAGCAACCTCTCTTCCGTCGGGTGCGGGCGAACCTCACCGAGAGCGGCTGTCTGGTCATCGAAGGCGGAGGCGGATTTGAGGAAGGCGGGGGTGTTGAAGGGTTGCATCGGAAACATCCTTGAAGATGTCGAAGCGCCCCATGCGCAACGACCCCCGTCTTGGCCACGTCGGGGACCCCGGCAGTCACCGGAGCGGAGGACCGCTTGTCCTGCGCGGAGGGGAACGGCGAAGCCGTTGACTTCCGGGGTGACGTGACAAGATCGGAGGGCGTTGTGTGGGGGCATGTCCTCGCCCGCTTCGGGCGAGGACCCCGTTCGGCGCCGTCGCGCCGAGACCGCTCGAAGAGACGGCCACCGCCCGTTCCGTCGTTGCCGGCGGCGCCGGCGACGATCCCGACCCGGCGGTGTTCAACCGGCCGTCAGGCCAACCCAGCCAGCTGCATCAGCCCCTCGGCCGATTGCGGCCTCCGCTGGTAGGCGATCTCGGCGTGGGGGGGGGGGGGGGGGGGGGGGGGGGGGGGGGGGGGGGG